>NZ_VBZC01000004.1:50521-264992 GCF_005786655.1 Streptomyces montanus | reverse complement strand
AAACGCCGGACGGGCTGAAAATCAGCCCCTCCGGCGTTTGAGGAGCGGGGGTCCAGGGGGCAGAGCCCCCTGGCGGGGTCTGGGGCGGAGCCCCAGAAGGATGGGACGGGTAGGGGCGGCGGGGGCGAACAAAGCCCGGCCCAGCCCACCGCACGCGCGCTACCCCACCGCCGGGGGCCACCCGTCGCCCCAGTCCGCGTCGCGAGCCACCCGGTAGAGGGGACCGTGACGCTTCGTCACCGTTTCGCGGCGCAGGCGCTCCTCCGCCTCGCAGAGATCGAGAAGTACCTGCCCCTTGCGGATCTGCGGCCGCCGGACCACACGGGCGGGGGCCGGAGTCACCGGGAAGCGCGTGGCGGCGACATAGCTGAACTTCTCGTCCTCGTACGCCAGTGAGCCGCCCTTGACCTGCCGGTGCAGCGAGGAACGGCTGACACGGGCGGAGAAGTGGCACCAGTCCTCACCGGGCACGATGGGGCAGGCGGCGCTGTGCGGACAGGGGGCGGCGACGCGGAAACCGGCGTCGATCAGGCGGTCGCGGGCGGCGATGACGCGCGCGTAGCCGTCGGGGGTGCCGGGCTCGACGACCACGACAGCCTGGGCGGCGGCCGCGGCGGCGTCGACCACGGAGACACGGTCGGCATCGGTCAGCTCGCCGAGGACGTACGACACCGTCACCAGATCAGCGCTCTCGAGCGTGAGCGCCGCTCCGATACGAGAGCGGCGCCACTCGGCGGACTTCAACAGCGGGTTCTGCGCGGCGAGTTCACGCCCGAGGGCCAGCGCGGGCTCCGCCCAGTCGAGCACGGTCACCGCCCGCACTTCGCCCCAGGTCGCGGCCGCCGCCCAGGTCGCCGCCCCCGTCCCACCGCCCACGTCGATGTGACTGCCGGGCGCCCAGTCCGGCACGGCGTCCGCGAAGGCGTCCAGCGCGGAGCACACCGCTTCGAAGGTCGCGGGCATCCGGTACGCGGCGTACGCGGCCACGTCCGCGCGGTCACGGAGGATGGGGGCGTCGGTCGGGGTGGTGCCGCGGTAGTGGGAGATCAGCCGCTCGACGGCCTGGGAGGCCGCCTTCGGCGGCACCCCGTCCAGCAGCCCCGCCAGGGCCGCCCGCAGGGTCTCGGCTGGGGAAACAGGGGCGTTCACGCGAGGAGTCTACGGGCCACAAGACGCCGCCAGACGCCACGGGACGTGAGCGTCGATCACAGACGAGAGCACCGCTCACGCACGGCCGGCGCACCGCTCGCGCACCGCTCACGCACCGCGAACCGCCCGGGCCAGTCGCGTCCCCGCCGCCGCCCGCGGGCCGCTGTCCGGCCCCCGGCGCCGCGGATGCACGGCGTTCGCCAGCAGCACCAGGAACGTGTCCGTCGCCGGGTCGAGGACCAGTGACGTACCCGTGAATCCGGCATGGCCCGCCGCACCGTGACCGGCCAGACCTCCCATGAACCACGGCTGGTCGACCATGAAGCCGAGGCCGGGTGGGGCGAGGAGGAGTTCGACGATGTCGGGGCCGAGGATACGAGCGGTGCCGTAGGAGCCGCCCGCGAGCAGCGTGCGGCAGAAGACGGCCAGGTCACGGGCGGTGGAGAAGAGGCCGGCGTGGCCCGCGACGCCGCCGAGCGCCCACGCGTTCTCGTCGTGGACCTCGCCGCGCAGCATCCCGCGGTCCGCCTTGGCCCAGGGTTTGCGCTGGTCCTCCGTGGCGGCCGCGCCCGGCCTCGGTCCGAACCCGGTGGCCGCCATCCCGAGCGGCCGGGTGATCCCGTCCCGTACGAGGACGTCGAGCGGCCGCCCGGTGATCCGCTCCAGCATGTGCTGGAGGAGCAGCATGTTGAGGTCCGAGTACCCGTACGCCCCGCCCGGCTCCGTCACGGGCTCCTCCGCCCGCAGCAGGGCGAGCCGTGCCGCGCCGCTCGGACAGTCGTACAGCGGGAGTTCGGGCCGCAGTCCGGAGGTGTGGGTGAGCAGCTGCCGTACGGTGATGCCGTGGTCGGCCGCCGCGGTGAAGTCCGGCAGGTACGCCGCCACGCGCGCGTCGATGCCGAGCGTGCCGCGCTCCAGCTGCTGCACGGCGGCGACGCTCGTGAAGAGTTTCGTGAGGGACGCCAGATCGAAGGGCGTGTGCACGCTCATCGGCACCCAGGCCTTGAGCGGCAGTTCGATGCCGCGGTCCGCCTCCTCGTCGTACGCGGAGTACCGCACCGCCCAGCCCGCCGCCTCCTCGGCGGCGATCACGGGGCCGCGCCCCGCGACCACCACGGCCCCCGCGGCCCAGGGCCGGTCCCCGTCGGTGAGCTCGTGGACCTGCCGTACGAGATGTGCCAGTTCGTCGGGGTCGAGCCCGGCACGTTCCGGTGTGCCGGGGCGCAGTCTCGGCGCGCTCAGCTGCCTGCTCCCTTCTCGTCCGCCTGCCTCTGCCACGGACGGCACAGTCCCATGAAGCAGCCGACGGCCACCAGTGCGCACGCCAGTTGGACGACGGCCATCGGGACGGCCGTGTGCTCCCCGGCGATACCCACGAGGGGGGAGGCGATCGCGCCGACGAGGAAGGAGGAGGTGCCGAGCAGGGCGGAGGCGCTTCCCGCGGCGTGCGGGGCGCGGGTGAGGGCGAGCGCGTTGGTGTTGGGCATGCACAGGCTCATCGCGGACATCAGGACGAACAGGCCGGCGGCGATGGGGACGAGGCCCACTTCCCCGAAGACGCCGGTGGCCATCAGGAGCAGCGCGGCCGAGGCGCAGGTGATCACGGCGAGGCCGACGGAGAGCGTCTTGTCGAGGCTGACGCGGCCGACGAGGATCTTGCCGTTGACCTGGCTGACGGCCACCAGGCCGATCGAGTTGACGCCGAAGAGGATGCCGTACGTCTGCGGGGAGGCGCCGTAGATCTCCTGGATCACGAACGGCGAGGCGGAGATGTACGCGAAGAGCGCGGCGAAGGCGAAGCCGCCGGTGAGCATGTAGCCGGTGAAGGGGCGGTCCGAGAGCAGGCCGCGCATGGTGCGCAGGGCCTGGGCCACGCCGCCGCCGTGCCGCCGCTCGGGCGCGAGCGTCTCCGGCAGCAGCCGCCAGACGAAGGCGGTCAGCGCGATCCCGACGCCCGTCAGGATGTAGAAGACGCCCCGCCAGTCGGTGACTTGCAGCACCTGCCCGCCGATGAGCGGCGCCACGATCGGCGCGACCCCGGCGATCAGCATGAGTGTGGAGAAGAATCGCGCCATGTCCGTACCGTCGTACAGGTCTCGTACGACGGCCCGCGAGATGACGATCCCGGCCGAGCCCGCGAGCCCCTGGAGCAGCCGGAACGCGACGAGCAGCTCGATGGTGGGCGCGATCGCGCAGACGGCGGTGGCGACGATGTAGACGAGCAGCCCGGCGATCAACGGCCGTCTTCGCCCCCATTTGTCGCTCATCGGCCCGATGACCAACTGACCGAGTGCCATCCCGGCGAGGCACGCGGTGAGCGTCAACTGCACGGTGGCGGCGGCCGCGTGCAGCGAGTCGGTGACCTGCGGGAGCGCCGGGAGGTACATGTCCATGGACAGCGGGGGTACCGCGGTGAGCCCGCCGAGGGTGAGGGTGACGAGCAGCCCCGCCGAACGGCGGGCGCCGCCGGGTGGATTCGCGCCCGGCGAAGGGTCCCGTGCGGCCGCGGGAGTCGCCGGCCCCGCTGTCGCCGCGCCGCTCGACAGATGGCCTGACAGACGCCCCGACGCCTGTCCCGATATGTGACCCGATATGTGACCTTCCAGGCCGTCCTGGTCCCGCCTGGTGCTGCCCTGCTCGGGCATGTGCCCCTCCTGTCCGTTGAATCCGCCACCTATGCTCTCAGCTCGGACACGGTGGTCGGGCGGATGGACCGCCTGAACAGGGAGCGAGGGTCGGGATGGCGGAGATGGGGGTGCCCCCGGACGAGCGGCGCCGAGACGGGGGACGCGTGCGCTGGGGTGTGCTGGCGACCGGAGGTATCGCGGCGGCGTTCACGGCGGATCTGGTGGATCTGCCGGACGCCGAGGTCGTCGCGGTGGCCTCGCGGACCGAGGAGTCGGCGAAGAACTTCGCGGACCGCTTCGGGATACCCCGGGCGTACGGCGAGTGGGACGCCCTCGCGCGGGACGAGGACGTCGATGTCGTGTACGTCGCGACACCGCACTCGGCGCACCGGGCCGCGGCCGGCCTGTGCCTGGAGGCGGGGCGCAACGTGCTGTGCGAGAAGGCGTTCACGCTCAACACGCGCGAGGCGAGGGAACTGGTCGCCCTCGCGAAGGAGCGCGACAGCTTCCTGATGGAGGCCATGTGGATGTACTGCAACCCGCTGATCCGGCGGATGAAGGACCTGATCGACGACGGGGCGATCGGTGAAGTCCGTTCGGTGCAGGCCGACTTCGGGCTGTCCGGGCCCTTCCCTCCCACGCACCGGCTGCGCGACCGGGCGCAGGGCGGCGGCGCGCTGCTCGATCTCGGCGTCTATCCGGTGTCGTTCGCGCAGCTGCTGCTCGGGGAGCCCTCGGAGATCATGGCGCGAGCGGTGCTCTCCGAGGAGAGCGTCGATCTCCAGACGGGAATGCTGCTCTCCTGGGAGAGCGGCGCTCTCGCTTCGTTGCACTGCTCACTCGTCGGCGGTACGTCCGTCTCCGCCTCGGTCACCGGGTCCGGGGGCCGTATCGACGTTCCGTCCGGCTTCTTCTACCCCGACCGCTTCGTGCTGCACCGGGACGGCCGCGACGCGGAGGAGTTCGCGGCCGACCCGGCACACGGCCCGCGCTCCAGCCTCAAGCACGAGGCCAGGGAGGTCATGCGCTGTCTGCGCGCCGGCGAGACCGAGTCGCCGCTCGTCCCGCTGGACGGCACCCTCGCCGTGATGCGGACGCTCGACGCGGTACGGGACCGCATCGGCGTCCGCTATCCCGGCGAAGTCGACGACGCCCCGGAAGGACCGCGGGGAACTGCGCGACCAGCCACGACCGGCCCGCAGTCGGCAAACCACCCGCAGCACCCCGGTTCTCTCAGCGGAGCACCTACGCCGGCTTGAGCCCCTGCTCCCCCACCTCGGTCACGAAGGACGCGGCCGTGGTGATCGACGCCCCGGGCGTCGTCACCGCGCCCACCGTCTTGAAGTCCACGTTCGCCGCGCTCTGCCCCAGGGCGACCGTCACATAGCCGCGCTGCCCGTTGTAGTGCTTCATGTGCGGGTTGGCGGCCAGATAGCCGGCCCAGTTGGCCGGCCGCGCGGCACCGTCCTTGCCGCTGCTGATCGACGTGGTGACGATCTCCGTGCCCATCGTGCGGGAGTTCTGGTCGGCGAAGTCACGCTTGATGTCGAAGCCGTACGACACGTGGACATCGCCGGTGAGCACCATCAGGTTCTCCACACCGGCCGCTTCGGCGCCCGCGAGGAGACGCTCCCGGGAGGCGGGGTAGCCGTCCCAGGAGTCCATGCTGAGGGTGGTGTTGCCGGCGGCGGCGTTGTTGCGGCGGGCGAAGACGACCTGCTGCGGGACGACGTTCCACAGCGCGTTCGACTGCTTCCAGCCGTCGGTCAGCCAGCGCTCCTGGGTGAGCCCGGGCAGCGTCTGCGACTCGGCCTCGGACTCGGGCGTGGGCGTCTGCCAGCCGTCGCCGTTCGCCTGATCGGTGCGGTACTGCCGGGTGTCGAGGATGTCGAACTGCGCGAGCCGGCCCCAGCGCAGCCGCCGGTAGAGCTGCATGTCGGGGCCCTCGGGCCGCTGGGGGCGGCGCAGCGGCTGGTTCTCCCAGTAGGCGCGGTACGCGGCGGCGCGGCGCAGCAGGAACTCCTCCGGCGGCACGTCGTTCTCGGGAATGTCGTCCGCGTAGTTGTTCTCGGTCTCGTGGTCGTCCCAGGTGACGACGAAGGGGTGCGCGGCGTGCGCGGCCCGCAGATCGGGGTCGGACTTGTAGAGGGCGTACCGCAGGCGGTACTCCTCCAGGGTCACGGTCTCGCGGTTGAACAGGTCTGGCAGCGTGCGGTCGGTGTAGTTGCGGGCGCCGCCGACGGAGTTGACCGCGTACTCGTAGAGGTAGTCGCCGAGGTGGAAGACCACGTCGACGTCGTCCTCGGCGAGATGGCCGTACGCGGTGAAGTACCCGTCGTGGTAGGCCTGGCAGGAGACCGCGGCCAGCGTCAGGTCGGCGACGCGGGCCGCGGTCGCGGGCGCGGTGCGGGTGCGGCCGGTCTCGCTGATCCAACTGCCCGTGCGGAAGCGGTAGTAGTAGACGCGGTCGGGGGCGAGGTCGCCCACCTCGACGTGCACGGTGTGGTGGAACTCGGGGTGCGCGTCGGTGGCGCCTCGTCTGGCGATCCGGCGGAACTTGGCGTCGTGGGCCAGTTCCCACTGGACGGTGACACGTTGCCGGGGCAGGCCGGAGTCGGCCTGGAACGGGGCGGGCGCGAGGCGCGTCCACAGCAGCACGGAGCCGGGCAGCGGGTCGCCGGAAGCGACGCCGAGGGTGAAGGGATTCTCGGTGATCTTCGCCGCGTCGAGTTCCGCGGCGGCGGCCACGCCCGCGGTCGGCAGATTCGTGGCGAAGGCGAGGGCGGCGGCCGCGCCGGTGACGGTGAAGAAGCGGCGGCGACCGAGGTGACGGGCGGCGGCGCGGAGTTCGGGGGCGTGGCGCGAAGGGGTGTACTGCGACGGGATGGGTCGCGAAGGGGCGTGCTGCGAAGGGGCGTGCTGCGGCGACGGTGTCGGATGAGCTGCGGGTGTCATCTGGCCCTCCCCTGGCGGTTGTTGTATATGGCATTGGAGTGGCAGGCGTCGACGGCAGCCCGTCGTGTACACAACAGCAAGATGTCGGATGGATGAGTTCCGCGTGGCAGGCCCTCACGTACGCTGCGAGGCCATGAACGACAAGGAAACGAAGATCGCGGTGGTCACCGGTGCGGGGTCCGGCATCGGCCGCGCCGTGGCCGTGGAACTCCTGCGCGGCGGCTGGTCCGTGGCGCTTGCGGGCCGGCGCGCGGAACGGCTGGAGGAGACGGCGGCCCTGGCGGACGAGGGGGCCTCCCTCTGTGTACGCGCCGACGTCTCACACCCCGATGACGTGGCCGGACTCTTCGCCGCCGTGCGCGAGCGGTTCGGCCGGCTCGATCTGCTCTTCAACAACGCGGGCACGTTCGGGCCGGGCGGCGTCCCGTTCGAGGAGCTGCCCTACGACGCCTGGCGCCATGTGGTCGGCACGAACCTCGACGGCGCGTTCCTGTGCGCGCAGGCGGCGTTCCGGCAGATGAAGGAGCAGGATCCGCAGGGCGGCCGGATCATCAACAACGGCTCGATCTCGGCCCATACGCCCCGCCCGCGGTCGGCCGCGTACACGGCGACCAAGCACGCGCTGACGGGCCTCACCAAGTCACTGTCCCTGGACGGCCGCCCCTATCGGATCGCCTGCGGTCAGATCGACATCGGCAACGCGGCGACCGATATGACCGAGCGCATGCGGACGGGAGCCCTGCAGGCGAACGGGGAAGTGGTTCCGGAACCCGTGATGGACGTCGCCGATGTGGCCCGTACCGTGCGGCACATGGCGGAACTCCCGCTGGAGGCGAATGTGCAGTTCGCGACGGTGCTCGCGACCACGATGCCGTTCATCGGCCGGGGCTGACCTCCGTCAACCTGCACAAGCGGATTGCTCGCTTCCGCTCCATTCCGGCCGGTGGCGCGCATATGCTCAGTCCCTCTCCACGAGAACTTCACACTTGGAGCACAACACAGCGCTTCCTTGGCCACACTCGAGGGGGGAAGGCGGCAGCCGTTCCGGGCCGTACGGGTGGGAGGGATCCCGCGTGGGACCGCGGGACGACCCGGGCCCCGGAACGGCTGCCCCACAACGAGGGACGGGCGGATCAGCGCCCCAGGATGTCGTCGATCTCGGTCAACTGCCCAGCGGTGAGCGGCCCTTGGGCGAGTGCCCCGGCGTTCTCCTCCGCCTGGGCGACCGAGCGGAAGCCCGGGATGGGGATCGTGCGCGGGCTGCGGGCCCACAGCCAGGCGAGGGCGCCCTGGGCGAGCGTGCGGCCCTCGCTGGTGAGCACGGAGCGCAGGCCGTCGACGCGCCCCAGCCACTCGGGGTCGGCACCCTCACCCCGTGAGAACCCCGGCAGCCAGGCGGGCGGGGCGTTGCGGATGTCCCCGGCCTCCAGTGGCTGACCGGCGGCGCGCCTGCCCGTCAGCAGCCCCATCGCGAGCGGGCTGCGGTTGATGCTCGCGAGCCCCGACTCCTCGCAGAGCGCGAGCATTTCGGGTGCGTCCTGGAGCACGTTGAGGCGGTGCTGTACGGCCGTACAGTGCGGCCCCTGCGCGAAGACGGCGGCCCGCTCCGGGTCGTCGGTGCTCCAGGCGTACGCGCGGATGAGTCCCTCGCGCACGAACTCCTCGCAGGAGTCGCGCAGTTGGGCGGCACGCTCCACGTCGGCCTCGGAGATGTGCAGTTGGTAGAGGTCGACGTAGTCGGTGCCGAGGCGTTTCAGCGATGCGGTCAGCGCCCGGCGGGCATGCGCGGGCGTGTCGTCCTGGCCCACCCGCGTGCGGGTCGCTTCGTCGAAGAGGTTGCCCCACTTCGTGGCGACGACGACGTCCGTACGGCGCTTGCCGAGAGCTCGGCCGAGCACGCGCTCGCTGTGTCCCGTGCCGTAGGCGTCCGCCGTGTCGAAGAAGGTCACACCGAGGTCGAGCGCGCGCCGAATCGCCCGTACGGACTCCTCGTCGTCGACCTTGCCCCAGCCCAGGGGCTGCCCGTCGGTGGACTGCCACTCACCCCCGATGGCCCAGCAGCCGAAACCCAGAGCGCTGATCTCGATGTTGCTGCGGCCCAGTGTCCTGTACTCGATGTTCTCCATGCCGGTGGACGCTATGAGCTGGAGCGCACACGAAGGCAAGAGCGGGCGCGGAAACTGCTGATCTCCCCCCGCCACTCGAACGGCGGCGGGCAGAGGCTCGGGCGACTGTTCGGTGCGACCGTGGGCACACGGGGACGTACGAGATGTGCGCGAGTGCGTGCGATGTGTGCGATGTGTGCGACGTACAGGACCGTTCGAGGAGTGACGAGAACCGTGACGGCTTTCGACCGACGTGATCTGGGACTGCTGCTGCTCCGACTCGGCGTGGGCGGGGTGCTGGCGGCGCACGGGACGCAGAAGCTCTTCGGCTGGTTCGGCGGGGGCGGGATCTCGGGCACCGGCGAGTTCATGGAGTCTGTCGGGTACAAGCCCGGCAGGGCGAGCGCGGTCGCGTCGGGCCTGGCGGAGACGGGCGGCGGCACGCTCCTCGCCCTGGGCCTGGCGACACCGGCTGCCGGAGCTGCCGCGACCGGCGCGATGGCGGGCGCCTCCGCGGTACACGTGCCCAACGGGTTCTTCGCCCAGAGCGGCGGCTACGAGCACGCGGCCAGCCTGGGCCTCACGGCGGCGGGCCTCGCCGTGACGGGCCCCGGCCGACTCTCCCTGGACCACGCCCTCGGTCACACGGCCAACCGCGGATGGATGGTCCCGGCGGCGCTGGCCACCACGGCGGCCGCGGCTCTGACGGTGGTGGGGATGCGCAACAAGCGGCTTCAGCGGCAGCAGGAAGGTGAGCAGGGAGAGTTGTTCGACGAGCAGGGGACGCCGTACGACGAAGACGAATAAGAGGGGCCTGGGCGCATGGCAGGCTGGCCGCCATGAGCGATCACGACGCGGCGGCGGCCTCCACCACGGACGACGACCTGTGGGAGGCGGCGGGCCACCTCCAGGAGTGGCTCGTACGGGCAGAACCGGCCCGTCCCCCTCAAGAGACCATGCTCCTGCGGATGCTGAAGCTCTCGGAGGAGGTCGGCGAGGTCGCCCAGGCGGTCATCGGCGCCACCGGCCAGAACCCCCGCAAGGGCACGAGCCACACCTGGGACGACGTCCAGTCGGAGCTGTGCGACGTGATCATCACCGCGGCGATCGCCCTGCGCACGCTCACGCCCGACGCCCGCGAGGTCTTCACGGCACACCTCGACCGCGTGCGGGAGCGCTCGCTGGGGCCGGGCAGGCCTCCCCGGCAGGGGCCGCACCCGGCGTAGCTCACATGTTGATCATGTGCCCGGCGAGTCCGTGCACCGCCTCCTTGACCGCCTCGCCGAGGGTCGGGTGGGCGTGGACGTTGCGGGCCACCTCGTGGACGGTCAGGTCCCACTGCTGGGCCAGGGTCAGCTCGGGCAGGAGTTCCGTGACCTCGGGGCCGATGAGGTGGCCGCCGATGAGCTCGCCGTACTTGGCGTCGCTGATCAGCTTCACGAAGCCGGTCGCATCGCCCAGGCCGTGCGCCTTGCCGTTCGCGGTGAACGGGAACTTGGCCACCTTCACGTCGAAGCCCTGCTCACGGGCCTGCGCCTCGGTCCAGCCGAAGCTGGCGATCTGCGGCTGGCAGTAGGTGGCGCGCGGGATCATCACATAGTCGAGTTCCATGGTCTCGGCGTCCGCGATCGTCTCGGCCGCGATGACTCCCATCGCCTCGGCGGCATGCGCCAGCATCAGCTTCGCGGTGACGTCGCCGATGGCGTAGATGTGCGGGACGGAGGTGCGGCAGCGGCCGTCGACGTCGATGGCGCCGCGCTCGGTGACGGTCACGCCGGTGTTCTCCAGGCCGAAGCCGGTGACGTTCGGCGCGAAGCCGATCGCCTGCAGAACCTTGTCGGCCTCCAGGACCTGCTGGGCGCCGTCCTTGCCGGTGACCGTGACGCGGACCTGCGGGCCGGACTCGTCGATCGAGTCGACCCGGGTGGAGGTGAGTACGTCGATGCCCAACTTGCGGTACTGCTTGGCCAGTTCGGCGGAGACCTCGGCGTCCTCCAGCGGGGCCACGCGGTCCAGGAACTCCACCACGGTGACCTTCACCCCGTAGTTGTGCAGCACATACGCGAACTCGATGCCGATGGCGCCGGCGCCGGCGATCACGATGGAGCGGGGCAGGTCCTCGGCGAGGATCTGCTCCTCGTACGTCACCACGCGCGAGGTGCGGCGGGTGCCGGGCAGCAGCTTCGGGGTGGCGCCGGTGGCGATGATGCAGTGGTCGAAGCCGATCGTCTGCGTGGAGCCGTCGGACAGGGTCACGTCGAGCGTGTGCGGGTCGCGGAACGTGCCGCGGCCGCTGAACTCCGTGATCTTGTTCTTCTTCATCAGGTAGTGGACGCCCTTGACGCGGCCGTCCGCCACCCGCCGGCTGCGCCGGAACGCCTCGCCGTAGTCGAAGGAGACCTGCCCCTCGACCTTGATGCCGAAGGTCTTGGCCTCGCGGGTGACGAGGTGCGCCAGCTCGGCGTTGCGCAGCAGGGCCTTGCTGGGGATGCAGCCGACGTTCAGGCAGACGCCGCCCCAGTACTTCTCCTCGACGACCGCCACGCGCATGCCCAGCTGGGCGGCGCGGACGGCGGCGACGTAGCCGCCGGGGCCCGCTCCGAGTACGACCACGTCGAAACGCTCGCCCTGCTCGCTGCCCTGCTCGCCCATGGAGGCTTCCTTTCCGATGAGGGGTGGCGATTCGGCGTCACCGGACCGCCCTTGGCCTCAACACAGCATGCTCCATCAGTCGGGCCGGTCCGGCACGCCGGGGGTGCTGTCCACGGTTTTCGCCCCCGCCGCCCCTACCCATTCCCATCCCTGGGGCTCCGCCCCAGACCCCGCTCCTCAAACGCCGGAGGGGCTGAAATCTTCAGCCGGCCAGTCCTGGTCACGGCGCCCAGGAGCCCGGTCCTCCGCCGGAGGCGACCGCGTTCGAGAAGATGACGCTCGGGTGGGACGGGGTCTGGTTGAGGACCCAGAGGCCGATCAGTGTGGCGAGGGTGAAGACGACGGCGATCAGGACGGCGAGGACGAGACGGCGACGGCGCTCGCGGCGCAACCAGTCGCCCCGGGCCGTGCGGTAGGCGTCCGGCGCGGCCTGCACCCCGCCCGCCAGCGTTCCCAGTGCTTCACGCAGCGCCTGTTCCGTCCGGTCCTGTTCCGTTGGGTCCTGTTCCGTCCGGTCCGGGGAGGTGTCGTTCATCGCCGGGCCTCCATCGCCTGGGTCAGGGCGGCGATGCCGCGCGCGGTGTGTGTCTTGACCGATCCGCAGGAGATCCCCATCGCGGCGGCTATCTCGCTCTCCTTCAGCCCCAGCCAGTGCCGCAGGACCAGCGCCTCGCGCTGCCGGGCGGGCAGTTGCTGCAGGGCGTCGATCAGTACGCGCTGGTCGTCGTGGAGCAGCGCCGTGCTCTCGGCGGAGGCGACGACCTCGCTCGGCGGGTTCTCGACATGCTTGCGCGCGACCTGGAGGTGGCGGATGCGCATCCGGGTCAGATTGCACACCGTGGAGCGCAGATACGCCTCGGCCGCCGCCTCGTCCCGCAGGCGCCGCCACTTCCGGTAGATCTGGTAGTACGCCTCGGCCACCACGTTCTCCGGGTCGTCCGCGCCGAGCAGGACGGCCAGGCGCAGCATCGAGGCGTAGTGCAGCTCGAAGAGGCGGGCCAGCGCGGCCTCCCGTTCGAGTTCGGCCGGATCGCTCACCGAGGGGGAGAGCACCTCGCCGTCGGCGGGCGGGGACATCGCCGTGTCGCCGGTGACCTGCTGCGGGACGAGGGGCTCGGTGACAGCGGCCGGAGCAGCCTGCGCCACTGTCACGGGGGTGTGGTGTCTGCGTCTCACGGGTTGCTCGCTCCCGTCTCGGGGCGCCGCCTGGCGGTCAGGCGGGACGGTAGGTCGGTGAGGTCGGCGCCGCGCGGGACGCCGAAGCGTTCGAGGGCCGCGGTGCCGGCCACCGCGACGGTCAGGTTGAGCAGCAGGGCCGCGAGTCCGGCGTAGATCTCCAGCGGCTGGTCGCCGTTCCCGAAGGGCACGATGGACGAGAACCCCTCGCGGACCACCAGGAAGGTGCCGGCCGCCATGCCCACGGCCCACCCGGCCAGCAGCGCCCGGGGGTGCAGCCGGCCGGTGAAGAGTCCGAGTGCCACGGCGGGGAAGGTCTGCAGGATCCATACGCCGCCGAGCAGTTGGAGGTTGATGGCGTCCTGGTCGCGCAGCCCGAACACGAACGCGACCGCCCCCACCTTCGCGGTGAGGGAGACCGCCTTGGCGATGCGCACCTGACGTTTGGGCGTGGCGGTGGGGTGGACGTACTCGACGTACACATTGCGTACGAAGCAGGTCGCGGCCGCGATCGACATCACGGCCGCCGGAACCAGCGCTCCCACGGTGATCGCCCCGAACACCAGCCCGGCCAGCGGCCCCGGCATCAGCCGGTCGACCAGCATCGGTACAGCCGTCTCGGCGCCGCCCTCGGGGGCCCGTACGCCCGTCGCGAGTGCCGCGATGCCGAGGAAGCCGAAGAGGGCGAGCAGCCCGGTCCAGGCGGGCAGGGCCACGGAGACCTTGCGCAGGGTGCGCGGACCGTCGGCGGCGAACCCGGCGGTGAGTACATGCGGATACATCAGCAGGGCCAGTGCCGAGCCCAGGGCCAGCGTGGCGTACGCGGGCTGCTGCTCGGGCGACAGGAGCAGGGCGGAGTCCGCCGCGCCCGTCCCGCCGAGCCGCTGCGCCGCGTGGTCGAAGACCGCGCCGGGTCCGCCGAGCCGTGCGAGAACCAGCCAGCACACGGCGGTGAGCGAGACGAAGACGGCCACGGCCTTGAACGCGGAGATGACGGTCGGCGCGCGCAGCCCGTGCCGGTACGTCGCCACAGCGAGCCCCGTGAAGAGCGCGACCATCACCAGATCGCCGCTCGCGCCCCGTGTGTAGACGCCCCCGGCGGTGAGCACCGCGCGGATGCCCAGCAGCTGCAGCGCCAGATAGGGCATCGTCGCGAGGATCCCGGTCAGCGCCACCACCAGGGCGAGCGGCGGCGAACCGTACCGTCCGCGCACGAAGTCGGCGACGGTGACATAGCCGTGGCGGCGGGCCACCGCCCACAGGCGGGTCAGCAGGACGAAGGCGAGCGGGCAGACGATCACCGTGTACGGCACCGCGAAGAAGGCGGGCGCCCCGTTCGCGTACGCCAGTCCCGGTACGGCCGTGAAGGTGTACGCGGTGAAGATCGTGCCGCCGAGCAGCATCCAGGTCCAGACGGGGCCCAGGCTCCGGTCGGCCAGCGCCCAGCCCTCCAGGGACGGCAGCCGGTCGGTGGGACGCAGACGGCGCGCGGTGACGGCGAGCAGCGACGCTCCGCCTGTCACGGCGAGGAACGTCGCGGTCATGGCGCCATCGGCCATGGGTCACCGTCCTTGGTGTGCCTGAGCCCTCGCCGGAGAGTTGCGCGGGTGGCCCGTCCGGATGACACGGACGACGGAAAACCGGCGGGAAATCTTCTGGAAATTCGTTGTCAACCGGTTCCGGCCGGCGGGCAACTCTTGCACAGACCTACAGCAAGCGGGAGAGGAGAGCCGGGCATGGCACCCACTGGTCTTCACCGGCTACGGCGCGTCGCGATCGCCGTACTGCTCCTCGCGCCCGCCGCCGGACTGCTGTGGGTCCCCTGGTACGCCGGTGCGTCCCCGCGGCTCGCGGGGACGCCGTTCTTCTACTGGTACCAGCTCGCCTGGGTGCCGGGGTGCGGCCTCTGCCTGCTCGCCGCGTATGCGCTGAGCAGGCACGACCGCCACGATCCCTGATCCGCGCGCCCGCCCACTCCCGAACTCGCCGAACTCACCCGACCCCGCACGCGGACGCGCACGTACCGCTCGACACCACCAACACCACCGCCACGGTGAGGAGCCGCCATGTCTACGTCAGCCCTGCCCGAATCCGCTCCCCCGACACCGGAGGGCCCGCCGCCCTCCGCCTCGTCCCGTATGACTCCGCGGTCGATCCTGCTGTGGACCGCCGTCGCCCTGGTGGGAGCGGTCGCCTGGGGTGTTCTCGCGCTCGCCCGGGGCGAGGAGATCTCCGCCGTCTGGCTGGTGCTGGCCGCCCTCGGCTCGTACGCCATCGCCTACCGCTTCTACGCCCGCTTCGTCGTCCGCCGGGTGCTGAAGCCGGACGACCGACGGGCCACCCCGGCCGAACGGCTCGAGGACGGCGTCGACTTCCAGCCCACCGACCGCCGGGTGCTGCTCGGCCACCACTTCGCCGCGATCGCCGGAGCCGGACCGCTGGTGGGGCCCGTGCTGGCGGCGCAGATGGGTTATCTGCCCGGCACGTTGTGGATCGTGGCCGGGGTGATCTTCGCCGGGGCGGTGCAGGACATGGTGGTGCTGTTCCTGTCGATGCGGCGGGACGGCACCTCGCTCGGGCAGATGGCTCGCGACGAGATCGGCCGGGCGGGCGGGGCCGCTGCCCTGATCGCGGTCTTCGCCATCATGATCATTCTGCTCGGTGTGCTGGCCCTGGTCGTCGTCAACGCCCTCGCCCACTCCCCGTGGGGCACTTTCTCGGTCGCCATGACCATCCCCATCGCCCTGTTCATGGGCTTCTGGCTGCACCGGATCCGGCCGGGCCGGGTCGTCGAGACCAGCCTGATCGGTGTGGCACTGCTGCTGCTCGCGATCGTCGGCGGCAGCTGGGTCCAGGAGTCCTCGCTGGCCGACGCCTTCACCCTCAGCCCGACGACCCTGGTCTTCTGCCTGGTCGGGTACGGCTTCGTCGCCTCCGTCCTGCCGGTGTGGATGCTGCTCGCGCCGCGCGACTACCTCTCCACCTTCATGAAGATCGGCACCATCGCGCTGCTCGCGGTCGGCGTCGTCGTGGCCGCCCCCGTCATGCGCGCGGACGCGGTCAGCGACTTCGCCTCCTCGGGAGCGGGCCCCGTCTTCGCGGGATCCCTCTTCCCCTTCCTCTTCATCACCATCGCCTGCGGCGCGCTCTCCGGCTTCCACGCGCTGGTCGCCTCCGGGACCACTCCGAAGCTGATCCAGAAGGAGTCCCAGGTCCGGCTGATCGGCTACGGCGCCATGCAGATGGAGTCGTTCGTCGCGATCATGGCGCTGATCGCCGCGGCCACCCTCGAACCCGGCCTGTACTACGCGATGAACGCGCCCGCCGGACTGCTCGGTACGACGGCCGAGTCCGCGTCGCACGCGGTGGCGGGCCTCGGCTTCACCATCAGCCCCGACCAGTTGACGCAGGCGGCCAAGGCCGTGGAGGAGCAGACGCTGATCGCCCGCTCGGGCGGGGCGCCGACCCTGGCCGTCGGCATGTCGGAGATCTTCTCCGGAGTCTTCGGCGGCACGGCGATGAAGGCCTTCTGGTACCACTTCGCGATCATGTTCGAGGCGCTGTTCATCCTGACCACGGTCGACGCGGGTACCCGGGTGGGACGCTTCATGCTCCAGGACATGCTCGGCAACGTCTGGAAGCCGATCGGCCGGGTCAACTGGAAGCCGGGCATCTGGCTGTGCAGCGGACTCGTCGTGGCCGCCTGGGGCTACTTCCTCTACACCGGCGCCACCGACCCGCTCGGCGGAATCAACCAGCTCTTCCCGCTCTTCGGCATCGCCAACCAGCTCCTCGCCGCCGTCGCCCTCACCGTCTGCACCACCGTGCTCATCAAGTCCGGCCGGCTGCGCTGGGCCTGGGTCACGGGGATCCCGCTGGCCTTCGTGGTCGCGATCACCTTCACCGCCGGCTGGCAGAAGATCTTCTCCGACGACCCGCGCGTCGGCTTCTTCGCCCAGCGGGACAAGTACTCCGCCGGCATCGACGCCGGACAGGTCCTGCCGCCCGCCAAGACCCTCGACGACATGCACACGGTCGTCACCAACTCCACGGTCGACGGCGTGCTGATCGCCCTGTTCCTGCTACTGGTCGCCGTGGTGATCGTGAACGCGGCGGTGGTGTGCGTACGAGCCGTACGGTCCCCCGTCCCGCTGCCGACGACCGAGGCACCGTTCGTCGAGTCCCGTATCGACATCCCGGAGCAGGCCGCCGAACCGCTGGTGGGAGCTCGTTCGTGAACGGCCGGCACGGGAGCCTGCTCAGCACCGCCCGGCACTGGGCGCGGACCGTGCGCTGGTATCTGCGCGAGCTGACCGGCGAGGCGGATTACGACCGATACTGCGACCGGCACCGGCGCCGGCATCCGCACGCTCCCGTGCCCAGCCGTCGCGAGTACGAGGTCCTGCGGACGCACCACCGGGAGAACCACCCACAGAGCCGCTGCTGTTGAAAGACGGCACGCGGCACCACCGACGCGGGGCGGGCAAAGGCGCCCTTTGCCCGCCCTCTTGCCGAGACCGAGATGCTGAGACGCCGACCCTCCCTGCTGACCCGGCCCGAACTCGACGACCGCGCACTGCACGTCACCCTGACCGAACTGCGCCCCGCCCAGCAGCTGCACGGCCTCGGGGCGGGCCGGACCCGACCCCTCTGGGAGCCGGTCGCCGCACTGCTGCGCGCCACCGGGCGCGACTGGGACCGTCGGGTCCACCGGATCTCCGTACTGGCGGGGAGCCTGCCCCCGGCGGTCCCTCAGCGGTGGATCGCCGACCGGCCCGACGACGCGGACGCGCTGGTCCTGCAGGCGTTCGCCCTGTCGGAACGCGCCCCGGCCGAAGGGCGGGCCGCCGCGCACCGGGCCGAACAGGCATGTCTGCGGGCCGCGCGGGCCTGCCCCGAGGATCCCACTCCCTGGCTGGCGCTGCTGTCCCTTCTGGATGCGTTCGCGGCTCCCGCCCGGTACGTCGTGCCGGTGTGGACCGAGGCCGTCGACCGCGCCCCGTGGAACAGGACCGCCTATCACCGACTGCTGCGCTATCTGTCCCCGCGCGGCCACGGAACGGTCCCCGACATGATGGACTTCGCCGAACAGGGCGCCGCCCGCGCACCGTACGGGTCGCCCCTCGTCCTGCTGCCCGTCGCGGCCCGCGTCGAACTCGTCGCCCACCGACTGCGGCAGGACCCCCTCGCCGCGGTCGGAGCGGGCGGCCACTGGCACGAGCCGCGGGCGGCCGGGGAGGTCGACGCGGCCCTGACCGGCTGGTTCCACACCCCCGCGGCACCACACGCCGAAGCGGTCGCCGACCTCAACGTGCTCGCCTTCGCCCTGACCCGAATCCGCCGCCAGGCCGAGGCCGCCGCCGTCTTCCACCGCATCGGCCGCCATATGACGCACCATCCGTGGGACCTGCTGCCGGATCCGGAGGGCACGTTCCGCTATTGGCGGGACCGGTCGGCCGACCGTCGCCCGACGTGAGAGGCAGTTTCCGCCCGGTACCGCCCCGGCGGGGTCCCGAACTCCCGGCTGAACGCGTGCGAGAAGGCATACGGGGTGCAGTAGCCGACGCGGCCCGCGACGGTGGGCAAAGGGTCTGCCTGGACGCGGAACAAGGGTTCCTGCTCGGACCATGGGCGGCGTACGGAGCGGCATAGGGGTCACGAGCGGGAGATCAGCTTGACCTCCCTCAGCGTCTGGTCGACCTTGCCGACCATTTTCAGAGGCAGGGTGAGCAGGAAGTGCACCGGCTGGTCGGACACCCCCGAACGCACCTTGGCCGGCAGCCGCCACAGGCGGCACCGGAAGTCCCGGGCGTACTGTCCCAGGACCAGCTCCCTGGGCATCTCGGTGGTCTTGCCGCACTGTTCGCACGTGATGGTCAGCAGACAGCCGTGGACATACGTCAGGCGATGGAGCTGCTCCCCGCCGCACGAGCAGACCAGATAGGACGTCTCGGTTTCCGTGTCGATCATTCATTGCTCCTTTTCGGCGAGGCCCGTTCGCTGTCCGGCAACGGCCGCAACAGCCGTTCCGGATCGGCCCCGGCGGAGGCCAGCGATCCGAGCAACCTGGCTCCGGCCGCCCCGTCGGCCACCCGGTGGTCGACGGTGAGACCCGCGGTGCACCCCGTCCGGATGTGGATGCCGCCGCCGGACACGACGGCTCGCGCCTCGATCGCGCCCACGGTGAGGACCGCGACCTGAGGAGGGGTGACCGGAGCCGTGAACCGTTCGGCGCCGAGGGGTCCGAGATTGGCCAGGACGACCGAGCCGGGGACGAGGTGGGGCGGGTCGATCCGGCCTCGCCGGGCGCGGTCCACGGTCTGCCGGACCTCCGCGTCGAGTTCGTCCGCGGTGCTTCGGTCCGGGTCGGTGAACGACGGGGTCAGCAGGCCGTGGACGCTGTCCACGGCGAGGGAGAGCACCACGTGGGGGTGGGTGGTGGTGTCGTACGTGTTCTGGGCGAAGACCGGGTTGTCCCGCACCGCGGTGGCCAGTGCGCGCAGGAGGAGCGTCGTCCAGGACAGCCCCCGCCCTTCTCTCATTCGCGCGAGCAGGTCGAGGTCCAGGGCTCGCCAGACGGTGAACTGCGGTATCGCGGCGCCGTCCAGCAACCGCTCGGTGAGTTTGGCCCGGGCGGCCCGTCTTCTGCGTGCCACCCGGTCCTCGTTGCGGATGGGGTCCGCACCGTTGACGTCCCGCACGGTGACCACACCGCCGGGGCCGGACCCGGTGATCGAGTCGAGGCTCAGGCCGCGCTCGGCGGCACGGCGGCGAGCGCCGGGGAGGGCCAGGACTCGCGCGGGGTGGGGTGGGGCCTCCGGCTCGCGTGGCGGGTCCCCGGATACGGGGCGGTGCGCGGACGGTCCGTTCTCCGGGGGCAGCCCGTTCTCCGGCGTCAGTCCGTTCTCCGGGGTCAGTCCGTTCAGCGGGAGCAGCCCCGCGAGCAGGTCCTCGGACTCCCCGGTGATGTGTGCCAGCGGCTCTCCGACGGGGACGACGGTGCCGGGCTCGGCGGCCAGCCGGGAGATGACTCCGCCGCCGGGTGCCTCGACCTCCATGTCGACCTTGTCGGTGGCGACGACACAGACGACCTGTCCGGCCGCCACCGTGTCGCCCTCCTTCACCTGCCAGGCCACGAGTTCACCCTCGGTCATCGTCATGGACATCTTCGGCATGACGAGAGGTATGTCGTGCATCGGTGCTCTCTCCCTCAGTGCTTCATCAGTTCGAGAGAGGCGGCGGTGATGTCCTCGGTCTGAGGGACCGCCGCACGTTCCAGCTGCGGTGCGTACGGAATCGGTACGTCGAGGCCGCCGAGTCGCGCGATCGGCGCGAGCAGGGTGTACAGAGCGTCGGAGCCGGCGATGAGCGCCGCCACCTCGGCCATGAACCCGCAGGTGTTCGGGGCCTCTTGGACCAGGAGGACACGGCCGGTGGCCTTCACGGCCGCCAGGACGGTGTCGCTGTCCAGAGGCTTGAGCGTCCGCGGGTCGACCACTGTGGCCGTCACGCCCTGGGCCTCGAGACGGTCCGCCGCCGCCAGGGCCCGGGACACCATGACCCCGGTGGCGACGATGGTCAGGTCCTTGCCCTCGCGGTGTACCGCGGCCTGACTCAGGGGGACGCGGTACGGCCGTTCCGGAACGGGCCCGGACCGCTTGTAGAGCAGTTTGTGTTCGAGTACGACGACCGGATTGGGGTCGTCGACGGCTGCGAGCAGAAGTCCCTTGGCGTCCGCGGGAGTTGCGGGCATCACGACCTTCAGTCCCGGGACATGGGCGAACCACGCCTCCAGGCTCTGCGAATGCTGGGCGGCGGCACCGGTGCCGGATCCGCCCGGGGCGCGCAGCACCATCGGTACGTGCGCGGCGCCTCCCAGCATGAAGTGGATCTTCGCTGCCTGGTTGACGATCTGGTCCATCGCCTGGCACGTGAAGTCCGAGAACTGGATCTCGACGACCGGGCGCATGCCCACCAGTGCGGCACCGACCGCCGCGCCGACGATGCCCAGTTCGGAGATGGGCGTGTCCCGCACCCGGTCCGTGCCGTAGCGGTGCACGAGGTCGCCGGTCACGCCGAACGCCCCGCCGTACACGCCGATGTCCTCGCCGAGCAGAAAGACGTCCGGGTCGTCGTCCATCGCCTGGGCCAGTGCCTCGCGTATGGCTTCGGCGTAGGTGAGATCGCGGGTGGCGGGCGGTGCGTCGCTCGTTGGTGCGAGGGTCATGACGCACTCCCCGCGGGCGTGGCGTACACGGCGTCGAGGAGGGAGCCGGGCCGGGCATCGGGAGCGGCCAGCCCGGTCTCCACGGCGGCGCGGACCGCGTCCCGTGCGTGGCCGCGTATCTCCTCAACGTCCCGCTCGGTGAGTGCGCCGGACGCGGTGGCCGCTCGCTCGAAGCGGCTGATCGGGTCGCGGGCGCGCCACTCCTCGATCTCGTCCCTGGTGCGGTAGAGGTTCTGGTCGCTCTTGCTGTGGCCCTTCCAGCGATAGGTGACCGCCTCGATGAAGGTGGGGCCCTCACCGGAGCGGGCACGTGTGACGGCGTCACGGGTCGCCGCGTACACCGCGTCGACGTCGTTGCCGTCGATGGTCACTCCGGGCATGCCGTAGCCGGCGGCGCGTTCGCTGATCTCCTTGACCGCGAAGGCCCGTTCGGTGGAGAAGGACATGCCGTAGCGGTTGTTCTCGCAGAAGAACACGACCGGCAGGCGCCAGATGGCGGCCATGTTCATGGCCTCGTGGCAGGCGCCTTCGTTGGCGGCGCCGTCACCGAAGAAGCTGACGGCGACCCGGTCGGTGCCGCGCAGCCGCTGGGCGAGCGCCGCGCCGACGGCGATGGGGATGCCGCCGGCCACGATGCCGTTGGCGCCGAGGTTGCCCGTGGTCACATCGGCGATGTGCATGGAGCCGCCGCGTCCCGCGCAGTAGCCGGTCTCCTTCGCCAGCAGTTCCGCCATCATCCGGTTCAGGTCCGCGCCCTTGGCGATGCAGTGACCGTGGCCTCGGTGCGTGGAGGAGATCAGGTCGTCCGGTCGCAGGGCGAGACATGCTCCCGTCGCGGTGGCCTCCTGGCCGACGGACAGATGCATCGTGCCGTGCATGAGCCCACGGGCGAAGAGTTCGTCCACGGCTTCCTCGAAGCGGCGGATTCTCCACAGCGTGTCGAGGGTGCGCGCGGCCAGATCCTCGTCGTCGGTCGGTGCCGTGCTCTCGGCCACGAGCCCTCCAGATCTGAGGTCTGCACAAAAGTGCGTATCGATATCACTTACGTGAGGATGTTTGCACGGCTGGTCCCCCCTGTCCAGACGCTCGACGCGGAAGCGGCATCGCGCCGGTGGGTTGGGGAAGTTGCCGGAGGCCGTCCGTATGTGCGGCATCGCTCGCTGGTCGGCTGTGCAAGAATTTGGGCAGATGTGACGAAGCAGCTGTGCGAGAGGGGTGGGGGAATGCCGGCGTCCCGCGAGCGCGACCTGTTGGTGAAGGCCGCACGGCTCTACTACCAGGACAACTGCTCGCAGCAGGAAGTCGCCAGCGCGCTCGGCGTGAGCCGCTCCAATGTCTCACGCATCCTGGCCGCCGCCCGGGAGCAGGGA
The DNA here is from genome assembly GCF_005786655.1 of Streptomyces montanus. Taxonomy (NCBI): domain Bacteria; kingdom Bacillati; phylum Actinomycetota; class Actinomycetes; order Kitasatosporales; family Streptomycetaceae; genus Streptomyces; species Streptomyces montanus. Next base: position 242,731 of record NZ_VBZC01000004.1, on the reverse strand, counting down.
ATCGTCGAGATCCGGATCAACGATCCCGCCGGACGCGAGGTGGACCTGGAGGAGGAGCTGCTCCGCACCTTCAAGCTCACCGCGTGCCGGGTGGCCGCCGTCCGCTCCGACGAGGAAGTGCTGCCCAAGGTGGGCGAACTCGCCGCGGACTGGCTGCTGGACATGGCGCGACCCGGCGACGGCATCTCACTGTCCTGGGGGCGGACCCTGCAGGCGATGGTGCGGGCCGTTCACTCCGACCGCGCCATTCCCGTCGAGGTACTCCCTCTGGTCGGCGGGCTGTCCTCGGTGGCCTCGGAGATCATGGGTGAGGAGCTGGTACGAGACCTCGCGGACCGGCTCGGCGCGACCTTCCGGCGTCTGCACGCGCCCGCCCTGCTGGAGGCGAAGGCCTCCCGGGACACACTGATGGCCGAGCCCTCCATCAGCTCCGTACTGGAGGCCGGCCGCAAGTCGTCCCTGGCGTTCGTGGGCGTGGGAGCGGCGGGCGTGGGCTCGTCGGAGGCACTCATCGACTCACTGCGGCTGAGTCGCCGCGACCGGGCGGCATTCGAGAAGGCGAAGCCGGTGGGCGATGTCTGCGCCCGCTACTTCGACGAGGACGGCAACCCGGTGCGCGGCGCCGTCGAGGACCGGGTGCTGGCCGTGTCGCTCGACGACCTCCGCCGGATCCGTACGGTCGTCGGGCTGGCCGCGGGAGCGGAGAAGGCCCGGGGCGTACTCGGCGCACTGCGCGGCCGTTACCTGGACGCGCTGGTCTGCGACGAGCCACTGGCCGAGGCCCTGCTGGCCCAGTCCGCCTGACGAAGCCCCGCGCGGCCCACGGCTCCCTGGGCGCAGCTCGCCACGGAAGGTCGCCGAACGGGTAGGCGGCCTCCCGTGACGACGCGGCACCGAGGGCCGTTCCGTCGCGGCGGCACGGCGCCCGGACCCCTTGCCGTCATGGCGACATGGCGCCCGGGGCCCTTGCCGTCATCGCGACATGGCACCCGGGGCCCCTTTCCGTCGCGGCGACATGGCGCCGGGAGCGGCCTTCCCGTCCGCGGCAGGTACCCCCGACGCACTGGCGCCCCTACAGGCCGGGGAAGCGCCGCCCGCCCGCGACCACCCGGCCTTCGCTCGCGTCGGGCGACCGACGGCGGGCTACGCCCCCACCGCCTGCCACCTGCGGTTCTTTGCGCCGGGCACACTCCCGCCCGGGCCCGCTCACCCTGGCGCGTACGGGCTCCCGCGCCCCCATGACCGGCCCCCTCGAATCGAAGCCCTTTCGCAAGGCGACGGATCCGATGTCTTGTCGTGCCTGCCCCGGGGTGCTACACCTCTACCGAACAGACGTGAGGAGCCTTGAACAGGCGTGCAAACGTAACGCCGCTTTCGGACCCCTTTGGTGTCCCTTCTGCCACACCAGTCTCACTGTCCCCTTTTCGTCCGCGCTCCTCACCGCCGCACGGGCTGCCCCCCAACGAGGCTCCAGCACGAGCCCTGGGCCCATTCAAGCCTCCCAACCCGCTCAGAAAGAGAGAGGAGGACCGAGATGATCGCCCTCGCTGCAGTCACCCTGGCCGCATCGACGCCGGAAGACGAGAAGAATCCCGTTGTTCGCGCCGCGGTCTGGATCGGCTCCCACTTCATAGGCCTGTTCAACGAGGCCGGCAAGCAGTTCACCGGGCTGGTCACAGGGATTCTCCCCACCCTGATCGTGCTGCTCACCTTCATGTACGCGCTCGTCGCGTTCATCGGCGAGAAGCGGGTGACCAGGGCTGTCCAGTGGTCCTCGCGCTGGTGGATCACCCGCTACAGCGTGATGCCCGTCCTCGCGGTGCTGATGCTCACCAACCCGATGTGCTACTCGTTCGGCAGGTTCCTGCCCGAGCGGTACAAGCCGGCCTTCTACGACTCCGCCGTCTCCTTCGTCCACCCCGTGACCACGTTCTTCCCCTACGCCAACGCCGGTGAGCTGTTCGTCTGGCTGGGCATCGCCAGTGGTGTGCAGAAGCTGGGCCTGTCCACCGTGCCGCTGGCGCTGTACTACCTCGTCATCGGCGTCGTGGTCATCTTCATCAGAGGAGTGGTCACCGAGCGGATCACACAGATCCTGATCAAGCGGACCGGGCGCACCGAGATCTTCCGCACCTTCGACGAGGAGTTCACCACCGGCAGCGGCGGCAGCGCCTTCGCGGGGACGGGAGGAGGAGCGCGATGACGACCATCGATCACGACCCGCGCACGTACCCGTCCGTCTTCGTCCGCAGAGGATCCGGCGGCTGGGGCGAGGGACTCACCCTGCGCCGCACCGATACGCGCACCAAGGTCCTCTCCGTCACGGGAGGAGGCATCCATCCGGTCGCCGCACGGATCGCCGAGCTGATCGGCGGCGAGGCCGTCGACGGTTTCCGCACCACCGTCCCGGACGAGGAGGTCGTCTGCGCCGTCATCAACTGCGGAGGGACCGCCCGGATCGGTGTGTACCCGCGCAAGCGCATCCCGACGATCGACGTCTATCCGGGCGCTCCGGGCGGGCCGCTCGCACAGTTCATCACCGAGGACATCTTCGTCTCCGCCGTGTCCCCGGACGACGTACTGGCGCAGGAGGACGGCGAAGGCGAAGCCGGCACGACACCCTCCGCCGGCACGGCAACCGCCGCCGATTCGGCTGCCCTCGACGCGGACGTCAAGGCTTCGCCGTCCCGGCCCGCGCCACCGGAGGAGAGCGGCGGGCGGTTCGCCAAGGTGTCCGACGCCTTCATCAAATTCAGCTCCGGCATCGGCTACGCGGTGAACACCCTGCTGTCGTCCGGCCGTCAGGCCATCACTCTCACGATCAGCACGATCCTGCCCTTCATGGCGTACGTCAGCCTGCTGCTGGGCTTCGTCATCTACACCGGCGTCGCGGAGAAGATGGGTGAGGGCCTCAAGCCGCTGGCCAGCAATCCCTTCGGTCTGATCGCCCTGGGCGCCGTGGTGGCCCTGCCCTTCCTGTCCCCGATCCTCGGGCCGGGAGCGGCGATCGCCCAGATCATCGGCGTACTGATGGGAACTCAGATCGCGGCGGGAACGATCCCCGTCGAGTACGCCCTGCCCACCCTGTTCGCCATCAACGGCCAGGTCGGCTGCGACTTCATCCCCGTCGGCCTCGCCCTCGGCGAGGCGAAACCCGAAACGGTGGCGGTGGGCACCCCGGCGGTGCTGCTCAGCCGCCTGATCACCTCGCCGCTCGCGGTGATCCTCGCCTGGCTCGCAAGCTTCGGGATGTACTGATGAACGAGCCCTACTACCAGAGCACGGTCCTGCGTATCGGTGACGAGGCCGAGGAACTCATCCGCGGCGGAGTCCTCATCCTCTTCGGCGAGCCGTTGCCCGGTGATCTGGAGAGCCTGAGCGTCGTCCATCGGCCCGCCGACGATCCCGTGCTGGAGATGCGGCCGGGTGACGAACTCTGGCTCGGCAAAACCCGGATGACCCTGACCGCCGTGGGCGAGCGGGCCCACGAGAACCTGCTCCAGCTCGGTCACCTGGTCGTCTACACCGATCCCGATCCCGCCGCCGGGCTGCTGCCCGGGGCCCTGCACGCGAAAGGTCCGCTCGACGTCCCGGAACCGGGAGCCGAGCTCAAGCTCGTACGAGCCTGACGACGACACACGACGGCGGAGCCGTGGAGGGACAGAACCGATGCACAGCCAGGAACACGGAGACCAGCGCCAGGACATCTGCGGTGACTGCGGCGGAACACTGGTCGAAGGGTCGATGGCGCTGCCCCTTCTCGGCTCCCCCCGTTTCGCGTACCGCCTCGGGACCACCGAGGTGACCACGGAAGTGACGGCCTCGATGTGCCCGGACTGCGGGGCCGTCCGGCTGCGCGGCCGGAACCCGGAACGCATTCGCAACGCGGCCGCCGCCCGTGCGGTCCGCTCCCGCCGCTCACCTGGCCCTGACAATTCCCAGGATCACCGGAGCCGTTGAGAAGAGGAACGACATGGAATTCCTTCCCCTGGCACTGTTGCTGCTCGGCGCCTTCGTCCTGACGACGCTGACCAGCATCGCGCAGCACCGCTACTACATGCGGACGGTCAACCGGGTGGCGGGCGACGAGCACCGCACCGGTGTCGTCCTCGTCTCCGGCCGCGCCACCGGCGGACTGCGCGGAGCCGTGGTGCTGCTGCTCGTGCGTACGTCCGACGAGACGGTCGAACGGGCCCTGGTCATGGAGGGGGCCTCGGTCCTCGCCCGGTTCCGCGAGCGGCCACGGCTGGCCGGAGACCTGCGCACCGCACCGTCCCGCGCCACCTCCACCGCCACGGCCCGCGCACTCGAGGACGCCCGCGACCGCTACCGCCGGATGCGGTCGGGGGGCACCGCGGAGCCTGTCCCGTCCGGCCTGCGACCGCAGGGCCTCTTCGGTTTCGTCCAGCGGGCCCGGCCGGGTGCGTAGGGCACCCAGGCCACACAGGGCACCGCCTGTGCACGCTCGGCCGCCCGGCCCGTCGCGCACACCCCACATCTCTTGAGGAGCACACACAGCCATGGCATATCTCCCGCAGATCATCGAGAGGCAGCGGCAGTTGGGACGGCCCATCAGGGTCGGACTCGTCGGTGCGGGGCAGATGGGCATCGGCCTTGTCGCTCAGACCAACCGCATCCCCGGCATGGAGGTGGCGGCGATCGCCGACATCGCCCCGGGTCGGGCGGACGCCGCGTTCCGACGCACCGGACGCGAGAACGTGGTGTCCACCCCGGACGTCGACAAGCTCAATGCCGCCCTCGCCGAAGGCCGGCCGGTGGCCCTCGAAGACGCCGGACTCCTGGTCAGGCTCGACCTCGACATCATCGTCGAGGCCAGCGGGGTCCCCGAGGTCGGTGCGGCCGTGGCTCTGAACGGTCTGCTGAGCGGCAAGGACATCGCCCTGCTCAACGTGGAGACCGATGTGACGGTCGGCCTCCTCCTCTCCGCACTGGCCCGCAGAATGGGCCGCGTCTACACCGTCTGCCGCGGCGACGAACCGGTCGAGTGCAAGCGGCTGGTGGACTACGCACTCGATCTCGGCCTCACGGTCACCTGCGCCGGCAAGGGCAAGAACAACCCGCTCGACCCGACTGCCACACCGGACGGCCTTGCCGCGCAGGCCGCGGCCAAGAACATGAACCCGAAGATGCTGACGAGCTTCGTCGACGGCTCGAAGACCATGATCGAGATGGCCGCCCTCGCCAACGCCACCGGGTTGCGGGTGAGCCGCCGCGGCTTCAACGGTCCCAGGACGACGGTGCCCGAACTCGCCGAGGTGTTCCGGCCGAAGGCCGACGGCGGCATCCTCGACGCCGCCGGGGTCGTCGACTACTGCACCGGCCCGGTGGCACCCGGAGTGTTCGTCGTGGCGAAGTGCGACGACCCGGTCGTGGTGGCGGAGATGGACTACCTGAGCATGGGCTCCGGCCCCTACTACACCTTTTACCGGCCGTACCACCTCGCCAGCGTCGAAGCGCCACTGACCATCGCCGAAGCCGTCCTGACCAGGCGGCCGAGCCTCGCCCCGACGACCTGGACCGCGGAGGTCGTCGCCTGCGCCAAGCGCGATCTGCGCGCCGGTGAACTCCTCGACGGCATCGGCGGCAGCACGGTGTACGGCGTGACGGACCACGCCGCGACGGCGGCCGCCGAAGGCATGGTCCCCCTGGGCCTGGCCGCGGGCGCACGCGTGCTCCGCGACGTACCGGCCGGCTCCCCGCTCACCACGCGGGACGTCGACATCAAGCAGGACACGGTCATCGCCGCACTGCGGCGTCTCCAGGACCTCCTGCTGGCGGGCAGCACCCTGGACGCGCTCCTGCCCCTGCCGACCGCGGCACCGGGCACGGCCCCGCAGTCGGCGTTCGCGGCTCCACTGGGGACCTGACCCGCCCCGTGGGGCCGCTTCAGGGGCCCCACGGCGGAACTGTTGTGCAAAACGTTTTGGATATCTAGCTTGTGCGCCATGAGCGACAGAGCGCCCGCGTCGGCGGGCCGCCTCCTGGTGACCGGCTGCGATGTGCTGCGCGTTCCGCCGGAGGGCGAGTGCGAGATCCTGCGGGCGCGGGACATCGTGGTGGCGGACGGCGTCATCCAGGACCTACGGCCGACCCAGGGCGTACGGCCGACCCAGGGCGTACGGCCGACCGGGACCGTGGCGCATGACCGGCCGGACGTGATCGACGGGCGCGGCTTGCTCGCCGTTCCGGGCCTGATCAACGCACACACGCACAGTCCGATGGTGCTCATGCGCGGCGCGGCCGAGGACGTGACGGTCGAAGGATGGTTCAACGACCGCGTCTGGCCGATGGAGAGCAACCTCACCCCCACCGACGTACGGACCGGCGCCCGGCTGGCCTGCGCCGAGATGATCCGCTCCGGTGTCACGACCTTCGCCGACCACTACTTCTTCCCCGAGCAGATCGCCGAGGCGGTCGCCGAGACCGGCCTGCGCGCCGACATCGCGCCCACGTACTTCAGTAGCCGGGGCCAGGAGGCCCTGGAGTCCACCGTGCGGTTCGCGGAGGAGTGGCACGGCGGTGCCGAGGGCCGGGTGAGCGTCTCACTCGGCCCGCACGCCCCGTACACCGTCGACGACACCGATCTGCGGACCCTGGCCGGGCACGCCCGCAGGCTCGGGGTGCGGATGCACATCCACGCCGCCGAGCACCTGGAGCAGACGCGGTCCAGCCTGGAGCGGCGCGGCATCACCCCGATCCGGGTGCTGCACGAGACCGGGGTGCTGGACGCGGGCGCACTGATCGCGCACGGCTGCGGAATCGTCGAGGACGACCTTCCGCTGCTCGCCGGGCACGCGGACACGACCGCCGTGGCCTACTGCCCGAAGGTGTACCTCAAGCACGCGCTGTCCCCACTGACTCCCGTCCGCGACCTGCTCGCCGCGGGCGTCACCGTGGCGGTCGGCACGGACGGCGCTGCCGGGCACAACACCCTCGACGTGTGGGAGGCGCTCCGGCTCGTCGCCCTCACCCAGAAGCAGGCCGTGCGGGACGCCACCTGGATGACCGTCTCCGACACCCTGCGGCTGGCCCTGCGCGGCGGGGCGCGCGCACTCGGCCTCCAGGACCGGATCGGTGCGCTGGAGCCGGGCATGCGGGCCGACATCGTCCTCACCGATCTGTCCGGCGCGCACTGCCGTCCGCTGCACGACCCGCGCGCCGCACTCGTCTACAGCGCTCGCGCCGGCGACGTACGGACGGTCGTCGTGGACGGCCGGGTCCTGATGTGCGACGGACGGCTGCTGACCGTGGACGAGCCCACGCTGCTGGACGAGGCCGATGCCCGGGTGGCGCGGATCCTCGACACCTCCCACGGAAGGGCGGTGCAGCACTATGACCCCTGAGCCGTACACCGCCGACCGCCAGTCGCCCGTCCGCAGGCCCGCCTCCATCAAGGACGTGGCCGCCGCCGCGGGCGTCAGCCCCACCACCGTCTCCCATGTCCTCAGCGGCAACCGGCCGGTCAGCGAGGAGACCGCCGCGCGGGTGCGCGGTGTCGTCAACCGCCTCGGCTACGTCCCGGCATCGCTCGCCCGCAGCCTGCAGGCCGGCTCCACCTCGGTGATCGGTCTGCTGATCCCCGACATCAGCAACACCTTCTTCGCCGAGCTCGCCAAGGGCGCCGAGGACGCCGCCCACGATCTGGGCTACGGGCTGATCCTGTGCAACACCGAGTTCGACGCCGACCGCGAGGACCGCTACCTCGGCATGATCCGCAGCCGGTTCATCGACGGCATGGTGTACGCCTCGGGGTCGCCGCCGTCACGGCGAAGACTGGAGGCGCTGATGGGCAAGTTCCCCATCGCGCTCGCCGACGAGGAGGTCGAGGGCCTGGAGGGCGCGCTCATCGCCACCGCCGACCACGAGGCGGGCGGGCGGCTGGTCGGCGAGCACCTGCGGGCGCTCGGCCACCGCCGGGCGCTGATGCTGACCGGTCCCCGCGCCCTGATGAGCGGCACCGCGCGGGCGAACGGTTTTGTCCGGGCCTTCCAGGGCGAAGTCGTCGAACGCGTCGGCGACTTCAAGGAGGCCTCCGGATACCGCCTCGTCGCCAAACTCCTCGAGAAGGGCGGCCTCGACTGCACGGCCGTGTTCGCGGCCAACGACCTCATGGCGTTCGGCGCCCTCACCGCCCTGCGGGAGGCGGGCCTGTCGGTGCCGGAGGACATCTCCGTGGTCGGCTTCGACGACATCCGCGCGGCCTCGCTGGCCCACCCGCCCCTGACCACCGTCCACCAGCCCGCGTACGACGTGGGCCGCACCGCCACCGCGCAACTGCTCCAGTACGTCTCGCGGGGCGAGGTCCCGCCCGCGTCCCGGCACACCCTGCCCGTCGAACTCAAGGTGCGCGGCAGCACGGCACCGGCCGACCGCTGACCCGCCCCCACCCCTTCCCTCCGCTCTCCGCCGCGCGTACGAAGGACGCCGTGCCGACCGGCTGTGTCCCCGTCCCCGCGGCCCCAACCTGCCCTGTCCGAAAGGCGGTTCGCCATGCCCAGAGTCCTCGTCGTCGGCGAGTCCTGGTTCACGTACACGGTCCATCAGAAGGGCTTCGACGCCTTCCACACCGCGGAGTACACCGAGGGCGGAGGCGTCTTTCTCGACGCGCTGCGCTCACGCGGCCACGAGGTGACGTACGTCCCCGCGCACGAGATCTCCCGCCGGGTGCCGGACTCCGCCAAGGGCTTCGGCGCGTACGACGTCGTGGTCATCAGCGATGTGGGCGCCAACAGCTTCCAGCTCCCGCCCGAGACCTTCAGCCGCTCCGTTCCCGCCCCGGACCGGTCGGAGCTGGTGCGCGGGTTCGTCGAGAGCGGCGGCGGAGTGCTGATGGTGGGCGGCTACCTGAGCTTCAGCGGCATCGACGCCCGTGCCCGATGGGGGCAGTCGCCGCTCGCCGTGGCCCTGCCGGTGTCGATGGCCGACCGGGACGACCGGGTGGAGCTCCCGTCCGGTGCCGTGCCCAAGGTGGTCGCCGACCACGGGATCGTACGGGGGCTGGAGCGGTCCTGGCCCGCGCTGCTCGGCCTCAACGAGGTCTGGCCGCGACACGGGGCGACGCTGCTGGCCGAGTGCGCCGGGCACCCGCTGCTCGTCGTCGGCGGTCACGGCGCCGGCAGGACCGCTGCCTTCACCTCCGACGTGGCCCCGCACTGGGCACCGCCGCCGTTCCTGGCCTGGGACGGATACGCCGAGCTGTGGGACCGACTGGTGCGCTGGCTCGCGGGAGCGGACCTGTGACGGCCGGGGAGCACCGCGTCCCCATGACCGGCACACCCCACATCGCCGCCGCGCCGGGCGAGTTCGCCCCGCTCGTCCTCATGCCCGGAGACCCACGCCGGGCCCGGCGCATCGCCGAGACGTTCCTGGCGGACGCCCGGCTGGTCACCGACGTCCGGGGCGTCCTCGGCTACACCGGCACCCACCGGGGCGAACCAATGTCGGTCCTCGCCTCCGGCATGGGCATCCCGTCCGTGTCGATCTACGCGACGGAGCTGTTCCGGCACTACGGCGTGCGCAGGATCGTACGGGTCGGCACGGCCGGGGCGATCCCGCTGACGGTGTCCGTGCGGGACGTGGTGATCGCCTCGGCCGCGCACACCGACTCCAGCATCAGCCGCGTCCTCGTGGACGGCGTGACCCTCTCGCTCACGCCCTCCTACGGGTTGCTGCGCCTGGCCGCGGACGCGGCGGGGCACCAGGACGGCGGTGCGGGACACCAGGGCAGGGGTGCGGTGCACATCGGCCCGGTGTTCACCAGCGACCACTTCTACCTCGACCGGCCCGCCCTCATCGACGCGCTGGAGCACAGGGGCACGCTCGCCACGGAGATGGAGGCGGCGGGACTGTACGCCGTGGCCGCCACCGAGGGCGGCGAGGCGCTCGCCGTGCTGACCGCCTCCGACCACGTCCGCACGGGAGAGGCCCTCTCCGCCGAGGAGCGCGAGACCTGCTTCGACCGGGCCGTGCGCATCGCCGCGGCGGCTCTGCTCGGCGATGTCTGAATTTCTCCGGGAGGAAATGAGATCGCAACCCGGCGGCATAGCCAAAACGTTTTGCAATTCCTACTGTCAACGCAGCGCATACCAAGGCAAGCAGCAAAGGCAAGCAGCAATGATCGGCGACTCACTGATCGGGAGATCGATGATGCGAATCGGAAGAAGCGCCGCCCTCGTGGCGGCGGGGGCCATCGCACTGACCGCGTGCGGAGGATCGGGCGGGGACGAGGACTCCGGAGCCGCGGCGTCCGGAAAACCGCGCATCAAACTGGTGATCAATGGCGGGCTGGGAGACAAGTCGTTCTTCGACTCCGCCTACGAGGGGCTGAAGAAGGCCGAGAAGGACCTCGGCTACGAGCTCAAGGTGGTGGAGCTGGGCTCCGACCGCACGAAGTGGGAGCCCGGTTTCGAGGACGCCGCCTCGGCCGACGACTACGACATCCTGGCGGCCGGCACCTTCGAGGTCACCGACTACATCGGTGAACTCGCCCCGCAATTCCCGGACAAGAAGTTCTGGCTCTTCGACGCCCCGGTCGACTACACCGGCAAGAACGGTACCTGTTCCAACAAGTGCGAGAACGTCTACTCCGTGACGTTCAAGCAGAACGAGGGCGGTTATCTCGCCGGATTCCTCGCCGAGAAGCTCGTCGCCGAGAAATCCCTCAAGGGTGCCGAATCCCAGAAGAAGGTCGGCGTCATGCCCGGCGTGAAGATCCCGGTCATCGAGGACTTCGTCGTCGGTTTCAAGGCGGGATTCAAGGAAGCGGGCGGAAGGAACTCCGACGTGCTCGTTCAGTACGTGGGCGGCGACAAGCCGTTCGGCGACCCGGCCAAGGGCAAGGAGATCTCCACCGCGATGTACGGCCAGGGCGCCGCACTGGTGTGGCCGGTCGCCGGGCTCTCCGGGCTCGGCACCTTCGAGTCGGCCGTCAGCGCCGAGCGGTACACGTTCGGCGTGGACTCGGACCAGTACCAGACCCTCACCGATCAGGCCCAGAAGGACACCGTCGTCACCTCCATACTCAAGAACGTCGGCAACGCCCTCTACAAGGCAGCGCAGGACGACCGGAAGGACTCCCTGAAGTACGGCGCCGTCGACACCGTCGGTCTCGCAGACGACGCCGTGGGCTACGTGGACGACGACCACTTCAAGGAGTTGGTGCCGGAGAAGACCCGTACCGAACTCCAGGAAGCCGCCGACAAGGTCAAGTCCGGCTCCGTCACGGTCCCCAGCGCCTTCTAGCCGAAAAGCGGCTCGCGAGATGAACGAATCATGGGCTGAGGCCGGACCGGCCGTCGCCGCCCGCGCGGTCACCAAGACCTACGGCAACGGCGTGCGCGCCGTACGCGGTGTGGACCTGGAGGTCCCGTCGGGCGAGATCCGCGCGGTCGTCGGCGAGAACGGAGCCGGCAAGTCCACGCTGATGAAGATGTTCTACGGCCTCGAACAACCCAGCTCCGGCGAGATCCTGATCGGCGGCCGGCCGCGGGTGCTGCGCGGCCCGGGCTCGGCGATCGCCCTGGGCGTGGGCATGGTCCACCAGAACCTCATGCTGGTGCCGTCCTTCACCGTCGCCCAGAACGTCGTCCTCGGCGTCGAGCCGGGGCGTCGCGGTCTGGTCGACCCCAGGGCGGCCGTCGAGACGACCGCCCTGCTCGCGGAGGAGTCCGGACTCGCCGTCGATCCGAAGGCCCGGGTGGACGAAGTGTCGGTCGGGATGCGTCAGCGCACGGAGATCCTCAAGGCCCTGCACCGCCGGGCACGCGTCCTCATCCTCGACGAGCCGACCGCCGTCCTGACCCCCCAGGAGACCGAAGACCTGTTCGCCGCCGTGCGCCGGCTGCGCGACGGCGGCATGACGGTGCTGTTCATCTCGCACAAGCTGCGCGAGGTACGGGAGATCAGTGACAAGGTCAGCGTGATGCGGGCCGGCTCCCTGGTCGGGACGGTCGCCACCGCCGACGCCACCGAACGCTCGCTGGCCGCGATGATGGTCGGACGGGACCTGTCGCTCGACGTGGACCGTGCGCCCGCCCGCCCCGCTGAAGTCACCCTGCGCGTAAGGGACTTGGCGTACGAGGCCCCGACCGGCCAGTCCCTGCACGGACTCGGCTTCGACGTCGCCGCCGGGGAGATCGTCGGCGTGGCCGGGATCGAGGGCCACGGGCAGAGCGAGCTCGCCGAGGTCCTGGCCGGACTGCGCCGCCCCACCACGGGCACGGTCGGCGTCGGCGGCACCGACACGGCCGGGCTCGACGTGGCGGGTCACCGCAGGGCGGGCATCGCCTACGTACCGGAGGACCGGCTGTACAACGGCGCCGCTCTCGACGAGTCGATCGCCGACAACCTCGTCGTCGACCGCCACGACCGCCCGCCCCTCTCCCGCCGAGGAGTCCTGCACCCAGGAGCGGTGCGTACGCACGCCGAGCGGCTGATCGAGGAGTACGCGATCCGCACCCCCGATCCGTCCGTCCCGGTGCGCGCGCTGTCCGGCGGCAACATGCAGAAGGTGATCGTCGCCCGCGAGCTCTCCGCCGGGCCAAGGCTGTTGATCGCCTCACAGGTCACCCGCGGGGTGGATGTCGGTGCGATGCGGTTCATGTACGAGCGGCTGGTCGCCGCGCGCGACGCGGGCGCCGCCGTGCTGCTGATCTCCGCCGACCTGACCGAACTGCTCGCCCTCTCCGACCGGTTGCTGGTCCTCAAGGACGGCCGCCTGGTCGGCCGGTTCGACGACACCGCCGGCCTCACCGAGAAGCGGGTCGGTCTCTACATGCTCGGCGTCGAGCACCACGACCAGGAGCAGCTGACGGCCGGGCTGGACGACGTCGAGCCGGCCGACGTCGAGCCGGCCGACGTCGGGCAGGCCGGCTCCGGGCAAGCCGGCTCCGGGGAGGCGTCCGCCATATGACCACCACGCCCATGACGCTGATCGAGAGCGAGGACCGCCGCGAGTACCGGGTCACCCGGCGCCGCGACCTGGCCGTCGACCTCAGCATGACGCTGGCCACCATCCTGGCCGCCCTCGCCATCGGTTTCCTCGTCATGCTCGTCACCGGCAACGACCCGGTGAAGGCGTACGAGGCCATGCTCACCGGCCCGTTGGACCGCTCCTTCCGCGTCGGCCGCTGGCTGGAGGACGCCACCACGCTCACCCTGCTCGGACTGTCGGTGGCCATCCCCTTCCGCGCCCGGCAGATCAGCCTGGGCGCCGAGAGCCAGGTCTACGCGGGCGCGCTCGCCGCGGCGGCGGTCGCGGTCTTCCTGCCGCTGCCGCCGGTCGCCGCCGTGCTCGTCCCCCTGTTCGCCGCGGCCACGGCGGGCGCCGGGATGGGCTTCGTACCGGGAGCGATGAAGGCACGCCTCGGCGCCAACGAGATCGTGGCCACGCTGATGCTCAACGCCATCGTCGTACGCGTCTACGACTATCTGGTCAACGGCCCGCTGAAGGAGCCCGGCAGCAGCGCGGTGCACTCCAGGTCCATCCAGCAGGACTCCGCCCTCACACCGCTGAGCAACTGGTTCGGCATCCCGCTGGGCCGCGCCAACATCGGCCTCTTCCTGATGCTGCTCACCGCCATGGCGCTGTGGCTGCTCATCACCCGCACCCCGCTCGGCTACCGCATCCGGATGACCGGCTCCAACCCCGACTTCGCCGAGTACGGCGGCATCCGTGTGCCCCGCGCCATCGAGTGGAGCTTCGTCATCGGCGGCGCCGTCGCGGGCCTCGCCGGGGCGCACCTCGTGCAGGGCGTGTACGGGCGGCTCGAACCGGGCCTGGCCGGAAGCCTCGCCTTCGAAGGGATCGTGGTCGCCCTGCTGGCGCGCAACAACCCGCTGGTCGTCGTGGTCGCAGGACTCTTCTACTCCTACCTCCGCGCCGGGGGAGACATCATGGAACAGCAGACGGACGTCGGTACCGAGATCGTGGTGGTCATCCAGGCGGTCATCGTGCTGCTGGTGACCGCCCAAGCCCTGCCGGACCTGCTCAAGCGCCGTATCGCGCGCAGGCAGGCGGGTGTCCGGTGAACTCCATGATCGACGTCGTCTTCAGCAGCGCCTTCCTCGCGGCGGTGCTGCGGGTCGCCACCCCGTACCTGCTCGCCGCGTTCGGCGGACTGGTCGCGGAGCGCGCCGGGATCAGCAACATCGCCCTGGAGGGGCAGATGCTCTCCGCCGCCTGCACCGGGGCGCTGGTCGCCGGGTACAGCGGCTCGGTGGCGGTCGGCGCGCTGTGCGGGGTCGCAGTGGCCGTGCTCCTCGGTCTGCTGCTCGCCGCGCTGCGCCTGGAGCTGGGCGCCGACGCGATCATCGCGGGCATCGGCCTCAACCTGCTCGCCTCCGGCGGCACCGCGTACGCCGTCTACTCCCTCCTCGACGACAAGGGCGGCACGTCCGGCCTGAAGAGCGGCAGCCTGCCGACGGTGACGCTGCCCGGCATCGAGAGCATCCCGGTGGTGGGCGAGGTGCTGAGCGGTCAGAACATGGTCACCTGGCTGGCGTTCCTCGCCGCTCCGTTCGTCGCCTGGCTCTTCTACCGCACGCGCTTCGGCTTCCATCTGCGGGCGGTGGGCGAGATGCCGGACGCGGCGGCGTCGGTCGGGATTCCGGTCCGGCATGTCCAGTACGCGGGACTCGCCCTCAGCGGCGCGCTCGCCGGACTCGCCGGGGTCTTCCTGAGCATGGGGTACGTGTCCTTCTTCGTACGCGACATGACGGCGGGCCGCGGTTTCATCGCCCTCGCCGCCGTGTTCCTCGGCGGACTGCGGCCCTGGGGCGTCTTCCTCGCCGCCCTCGGCTTCGGCGCGGCGGAGGCCCTGGCCGTACAGCTCGGCACGCTGGACGTTCCGCCACAGCTCGTGTCAACGATTCCGTACGCGATGACGCTGGTGGCGCTGGCCCTGTACGCGTGGCGCCGCAAGCGCCGCGGCCTGACGCAAGAGACCGCCCCCTCGCTCTGACCCCGCTTCCGCTCAACCACCGGGTCCCGCCTGCCGGTTGGACTACAGGAACCCGTGGCCACTCCCCCACGCCCGGCACAGTCACGCCCCGATGACCCGGCACAGTCACGCCCCGATGAACGGCCGAGGGCTTGGCCTGCCGCCCCCTGCCCCTGCCCCTGCCCCTGCCCCCCGCAACCCGCCCCTTCCCGGAAGGACACCATGCCCATGCGACACAGACACCGAACACGCCGCAGACGCGCGCTCCTGGGCTCCCTCACCGCCGCCGGACTCCTCGGCGGGCTCACCCTCGCCAACGGGTTCGCGGCGGAGCCCGCCCCGGACTCCGCCGAGCAGCACGGCATCCGACTCCTCGACACCCTTGCCGTGCCCGCCGGAACGAGCGAGTTCGGCATGCCGTTCGGTGGGCTGTCCGGGATCGACTACGACCGGGATTCCGGCGAGTACGTCGCCCTCAGCGACGACCGCTCGGAGAACGGCAAGGCGCGCTTCTACACCCTCCGCCTGCCACTGAACGGCACTGCCTTCGCCCACGACAAGCCGGACCTCGACGCCCTGACCGTGCTCGACGACACCACCGGCGAACCCTTCGCCGCCAAGGCCGTCGACCCCGAGGCGGTCCGCTGGACGCCGGACGGCAACAGCCTGCTGTGGACGAGCGAGGGCGCCTCCTCGTCCGGACAACCCGCCTTCGTCCGTGAGGCCACCGCTTCCGGCGGATACGTACGCGAACTGCCGCTGCCCAAGGCGTACGCACCGGTCAGGTCGGCTTCCGGTGCGCTCACCGCGGGCGTCCGCAACAACCAGGCCCTTGAAGGCCTGACCCTCGCCCCGGACGGCAGCAAGGCCGTCACCATCACCGAGAACGCCCTCGTCCAGGACGGTCCCGCGGCCGGGCTGACGGCCAAGAGCCCGTCCCGGTTGCTGGTGATGGACCGCGAGACCGGTGCCGCCGAGGCCGAGCACGTCTACGAGGTCGACCCGATCTCCGACGCGCCCACCGCACCGCTGCCCGCCCCCGTCGGCACCTACTCCGCCGACCGGGGAGTCTCGGAGATCCTCGCGATCAACGAGACCGACTACCTCACCGTCGAGCGGTCCTTCGCCTCCGGCGTCGGCTTCTCCATCCGCCTCTACTGGACGAGCACCATCGGCGCCACCGACGTCAACGGCAAGGAGAAGATCTCCGGCTCCGAGAAGCCGATGCCGAAGAAGCTGCTGTACGACTTCACCACCTCCGGCACCGATGCCGACAACGTCGAGGGCATCACCTGGGGTCCGAAACTGCCCGACGGCTCCCGCTCCCTCGTCCTCGTCGCCGACGACAACTTCGGCTTCAACGGCAGCGTCACCAAGTTCCACCTGCTGTCCGTACGCCCCGGGCTCCTCGCCACCCGCACCCCGGACGTCAACGGCGACGGCGCCGTGAACGCCCGGGACCTGAAGGCCCTTCCCACCTCCGGTTCCGCCGGTGACCTCGACGGCAACGGCCGTACGGACAGCAAGGACGTCAAGCTCTGGACCTCGTACACCCACGACTTCCCGACCGAGCCGAGGACGTCGTCCACCGTCGACGTCCAGCTGCTGTCCTTCAACGACTTCCACGGCAACCTGGAACCGCCCACCGGCCGTGACGCCAACCTCGGGTCCAAGCTGGACCCGAAGTCGACCACGGTCGGCGGCGCGGAGTACCTCGCCGCCAGGCTGGGCCAGCTCCGGGAGGGCACCGAT
Organism: Streptomyces montanus; assembly: GCF_005786655.1. NCBI lineage: Bacteria > Bacillati > Actinomycetota > Actinomycetes > Kitasatosporales > Streptomycetaceae > Streptomyces > Streptomyces montanus. The sequence continues at coordinate 226,019 of NZ_VBZC01000004.1, read as the reverse complement.
GCCTCGCTGACCGTCGCGGCGGGCGACATCATCGGCGCCAGCCCCTTCCTCTCCGGTCTCTTCCACGACGAACCGACCGTCGAGTCCATGGAGAAACTGCACCTTGACGTCACCAGCGTCGGCAACCACGAGTTCGACGAGGGCACCGACGAACTGCTGCGCATGCAGAACGGCGGCTGCCACCCGAAGGACGGCTGCTACATCAAGGACGAGCCGTACGACGGCGCCGAGTTCCCCTGGCTCGCCGCCAACGTCACCGACCGCACCACCGGTGAGCCCCTCCTGGCCCCCACCTGGATCAAGAAGGTGGACGGGGTCAAGCTCGGCTTCATCGGGATGACCCTGGAAGGCACCCCGGAGGTCACCGGCCAGTCCGGAATCAAGTCGGTGCGCTTCCTGGACGAGGTGGAGACCGCCAACGCCGCCGCGGGCAAACTGCGCGAGCAGGGCGTCGAGGCGATCGTGGTCCTGCTGCACGAGGGCGGCATCCAGGCCGGCAGCTACGGCCAGTGCGACGGGATCTCGGGCCCGATCGTCGACATCGCCAAGCATCTGGACCCCGCGATCGACGCGGTTGTCACCGGCCACACCCACCAGCCGTACATCTGCTCGCTGCCCGACCCGGACGGCGAGCCGCGCATGGTCACCTCGGCCTCGTCCTTCGGCCGGGTGGTCACCGAGACCCGGCTGCCCGTCGACCGCCGCACCGGGGACGTCGTACGTGACCAGGTCGCCGCGATGAACCACCTCGTCACCCGCACCGGCGCCAAGGACGCCGAACAGACGACGGTCATCGACAAGTGGAAGGAGCTGTCGGCGCCCCTGGCCAACCGGATCGTCGGCGAGGTCACCGCCGACATCACCCGCTCCGAGACGCGCGACGCCGAATCCGACCTGGCGAACCTGGTCGCCGACGCCCAGCTGGCGGCGACCGCGGCTCCGGAGAAGGGCGGGGCACAGATCGCCCTGATGAACCCCGGTGGGGTGCGGGCGGACCTGGTGTACGCCTCGTCGACGGGCGGCGAGGCACCCGGCGAGATCACGTACGCGGAGGCCTTCGCCGTCCAGCCCTTCGCCGGGACGCTGGTGACCGTCGACCTGACGGGGGCGCAGATCGAGAAGATCCTGGAAGAGCAGTTCAACGACTCCGGAACCAGGGCGCCCACCCTCATCCTCGGCGTCTCGAGGGGGCTGACGTACTCGTACTCCGGCAGCGCCCCCGTCGGCGACCGCATCGATCCCGAGTCGATCAAGCTCAACGGCGGGACGCTGCAGCCCGACGCCACCTACCGGGTGGCCGCCAACACCTTCCTCGCGGCGGGCGGCGACGGGTTCACCACTTTCGCCAAGGGCACCAACCCCGTCGGCGGCGGCGACGACATCGCGGCACTGACCGACTATCTCACCGCCCAGAGCCCGGTAGCCCCTCCGGGCACGGACCGCATGACCGAACTCCCCTGAGAACGGCTCCTGTTGAGGCTCCGCTCCGTCCTCGGACACCAGGGGCGGAGCCTCGCCACGCTCGCGGTCACGGAATATCCGAAAGCAGTCATCGGTTGGGGCTGCTGCGACACGTTCGTACGACAGTGCACAGCCTTCGGAGGGAGTCGGAGTCGATGGTGGACGACATCACGAGCGGGGTTCGCGACAGGTCACCCAAGGAGGCGGTCGGACGGTACGGCATCTGGAGTGTCGGGCTGCGTTCGGAGGATCCGTCACAGCGCGGCGAACTCGCCGAGACCGCCGCCGAGCTCGAACAACTCGGCTTCGGTGCCGTCTGGTTGGGCGGCAGCACAGGGGTGCAGCACGCCGTGCCGCTCATCGAGGCGACGTCGCGGCTCACCGTGGCGACCGGCATCCAGAGCATCTGGCAGTACGAGGCCGCCGACACCGCGGCGCGTTTCGCCGAGCTGGAATCGGCCCATCCCGGCCGGTTCCTGCTCGGTCTCGGGGTGAGTCACGCCAAGCTGACGGACCAGTACCGGCGCCCCTATTCGTCCATGGTCGACTATCTGGACGCCTTGGACGCCCCGGGCACCGCCGGGGTGCCCGCCGAGCGCCGGGTCCTGGCCGCTCTCGGCCCGAAGATGCTGAAGCTGTCACGCGATCGCGCCGCCGGCTCACACCCGTACCTCGTGACTCCCGAGCACACCGCGGAGGCCCGCGAGATCCTGGGTGAAGGCCCGCTGCTCGCACCGGAGTTGAAGGTCGTCCTGGAGACAGACCCGGATCGCGCCCGCTCGCTCGCCCGTGACAGCCTCGCCATGTATCTCTCCCTGCCGAACTACACCAACAGCTTCCTGCGGTTCGGCTTCACCGAGGACGACTTCGCGGACGGCGGCAGCGACCGACTCATCGACACGCTCTACGCCTGGGGCGACGACGACCGGATCCGCGCACGGATCGACGCCTTTTACACCGCAGGCGCGGACCACGTGGCCTTCCAAGTGGTCACCGACCAGGGCCCGTCGGCCCTCACGCGCCCCGAATGGCGCCGCCTGGCCGGGCTGTTGGCCTGACAGCGGCGGCACCGTACTCGCCCCCCTCACCGGGTGCGGCGGCGGACGCCCCGCACCGGCTCCGGGCCCCCGGCCGTATGGACGGCCGGGGGCCCGGGCCCGTTCGGTCAGCGGCTGCTCCGCCGTTGCCTCATTCCGCGTAGTAGGTCGCGTCCTGCCGGTCCAGGGTGGTGCTGACCGGCTGGACGTAGAGCAGGTTGTTGTAGTGCCGGATGTAACGGCCGGGGTAGTTGAGCGATTCGAAGGAGACGCCGGAAGCGGAGTCCGCCAGGCCCGCCCGCTGGTTGAACGACGCGTCGTTCTTGAAGGCGGTCGAGCCGTCGTTCTTCTCCACCCACACCTCGAAGTTCTTGTGGCGCAGGTAGTAGCCGGGGAAGTTCGCCGATTCGAGGGAGACGGTGCCGCTGCCGGCCAGGCCGGTGACGACGCGGAACTGGGAGTCCGCGAGGTTGGTGACGTTCGCCTCGAGCTTCGCCCGGTACTCCCAGTGGCGGATGTAGCGGTCGGGGAAGTTGTACGAGGAGAAGCGGACCGGGGTCACGCCGTCGGCGACCGGGATGCCGAAGTTGGGCGTGCCGTCGGCGTTCCAGTACAGCTTCTGGTACCGGGTACGGCGGTTGGGGTCGTTGAGCGGGTCGCCGCTGATGTCCTTGTAGTTGCGGTCGTGGTAGACAAGGATGTCCGACTTGCCGTCCTCGGACGTGGTGAAGGTGTTGTGGCCCGGGCCGTACTGACCGGTCGCGGCGTTGCTCGTGAAGACCGGGTTCGGGTTCTTCGTCCAGGACGCCGGGTTCATCAGGTCGGCGGAGGCGTTCGCCGTCAGCAGTCCGAGGCAGTAGTTGGCGTCGGTGGCGGAGGCCGAGAAGGTCATGAAGACCTTGCCGCCCCGCTGGATGACGGCCGGGCCCTCGTTGACGGTGTGGCCGACCTTCTCCCAGGCGTTGGTGGGCCGCGAGATCATGACGGGAGCGCCGCTGATGGTCCACGGGCTGGACATCTTGGCGAGGTAGATGTTGGTGCCGTCGCCGACGGCAGGGTCGTTCTGCGCCCAGCTGAGGTAGCGGGTGCTGCCCACGACGAACGTCGTCGCGTCGAGCGAGAAGGTGTCCAGCGGCAGGGAGATGCGGCCCTTCTCGGTCCAGGTGCCGGTCAGCGGGTTGGCGGAGCTGCTCTCCAGGACGTACGGACGGATCTTCCAGATGTCGTTGGAGGCACCGGCGGCGAAGTAGACGTACCACTTGCCGTTGATGAAGTGGACCTCCGGGGCCCAGATGTGGGCACCCATCTCACCGCTGGCGTGCTTGGTCCAGATCGTCGTCTCGGGAGCGGTCGACAGTCCCTGGAGGGTGGTGGCCCGGCGCATCACGATCTTGTCGTACGCGGGCACCGTGGCGGTGAAGTAGTAGTAGCCGTCGGTGTGCTTGTAGATGTGCGGGTCGGCGCGCTGTGCGGCGATCGGGTTGGTGAAGGTCACGGCGGGCGAGGCGGGGGCGGCGGCGTGGGCGGGGGTGCCGGTCGTCAGCAGTGCCAGCGCGGCGAGGACCGCCGTCAGCACGCGGCTGATGAGACGTCTCATGGTGTCGGGTTCTCCTGGTGGGGGTGGGATCAGGTGGTGGGCTGCAGGCGCCACTGCTGGCAGTTGTTGTTCAGCCAGGTCCACTGGCGTACGTCGGTGCCGTTGGCGGTGCCGCAGTTGGCGACGTCGGCGACCTTGCCGGTGGACTCGTTGACGATCCGCACGTAGTCACCGGTGGCGGTGTAGACCAGGCGGTACTTCTGGCAGTTGTTGTTCAGCCAGGACCACTGCTGGATGTCGGTGCCGTCGGCCGAGGAGCAGTTCGAGACGTCCATGACCTTGCCGGTGGCCACGTTCACCAGCCGGCTCGTGTCGCTGCCCTGGTCCTCGATCCGCCACTTCTGGTTGGCGCCGCCTGTGCAGCTCCACTGGAAGATGTTCGTGCCGTCGGCCGTGTTGCCGCCCTCCACGTCCAGGCACTTGCCGCTGTTGCGGTTCACCAGCGTGTACGCCGTGGGCGTGGCCGCCGTCTCACCGTCCGGGCCGGGCAGCGAGGTGCCGAGCGCGACCGGGGTGCCGAAGTTCGGCGTACCGTCGGCGTTCCAGGTGAACTTCTGGGCGCGGGTGGTGCGGCCGTTGCCGCAGCCGCCGTTCGTGCTGTTGTTGGCGTGGTAGACGATCCAGTTCTCGGTGCCGTCCGGCGAGGTGAAGAACCCGTTGTGGCCAGGACCGTAGACACCTGCCGCGTCGTTGCGCTGGAAGACGGGGGTGGACTTCTTCGTCCAAGACGACGCCTGCAGCGGATCGCTTCCGGTCAACTCCAGCTGCCCCAGCTTGTAGTCAGGCGTCTGACAGGAGCTGGCGGAGAAGGTGAGGAACGTCCTGCCGTTGTGGTACAGCGGTTCGGGGCCTTCGTTGACCGCGCCGCCCGAGGTCTCCCAGCTCGCGGTGGGGCTGGAGATGATGTTGAAGGTCGTGCTCGCCAGCGTGTACGGGTTGCTCAACGGCGCGATGACCAGGCTCTGTTTGCTGCCGTTGATGAAGCCGCTGCCCAGCAGATACAGCTTGTTGTCGTGCTTGAGCACGCTGGCGTCGATGAGCCAGCCGCCGGGGCTGAGGTTGGAGCCGCTGAGCTGGTTCTTGTAGGTGTACGGGCCCATGGGGTCCGAGCCGGCGCTCTCCAGGACGTGGGTGCGCTGGGAGTCGCAGCAGGCGACCCCGGACTGCCCGGCGGAGTAGTACAGGTACCACTTGCCGTCGAAGAAGTGCAGCTCGGGCGCCCAGATGTTGGTGTTCCGGGTGGGGGTCGTGTCGCTCCAGACCTGGACGCTGGCGGCCGTGGACAGCCCGGCCAGCGTCGGCGACTTACGCATCGTCAGCACGCCGGTGAAGGTCGTGGTGATCAGGTAGTAGTTGCCGTTGTAGTACTCCAGCCAGGGATCGGCGCCCTTCTGCGACTTGACCGGGTTGGTATACGGCCGCCCGTCGGCCGCGGCAGCGGGCTGCGTGGTCACGAGTGACGCGAGCAGGGCCAGCAGTGCTGCCCCCAGGGCGAACCAATGGCGTGTGCGGAACACGGAAAGTCCCTTCCGGCGGCAGCATGTTCGACCATGTTCGAAATGACGAACACTGTGCGTAACTTCGACCGAAAGGTAGAGGTGAGGTGTGAGGGGCGTCAATGGACGTGCGGTATTTGGTTGCGGCCAGTTTTCCGGCGGGTGACGGGCACTCCGCCCCTGGATCCCCGCCCGACCGGGTCGGGCGCCGACCGTGACCGGCGCTCCGGCTCACTTTTCTGTTATCGCCCGTGGGCCGTCGCGTCTCCTGTGCGTACTCGTACGCATCGGAACGCCCCCCCAGACCTGAGGACCGAGCACGTGAGAGCACAGATCAGCCGCCGGAGCATGATGAAGATCGCCGGTACGGCCGCGGGCGCGGCCGCCGTCGGCGCCACCGTCACCGCTGCCCCCGCATCAGCGGCGGGCTCGGCCTTCGCGCACCCCGGACTGCTGCACACCAAGGCCGACCTGGACCGCATGGCGGCCAAGGTGAAGGCGGGCGCGGCCCCGTACAAGGCGGGCTTCGCCCGACTGACCGCCAACCGGCACTCCCAGAGCAACTGGACGGCCAATCCGCAGGCGACGGTCTACCGGGGTGCGGGCTCGCCCCAGAACTACGCCACCCTCTACAACGACATCCACGCCGCCTATCAGAACGCGCTGCGCTGGCATGTCACGGGTGACAGCGCGCACGCGGACACCGCCGTGGCCATCTGCAACGCCTGGTCGGCGAAGCTGACCAGCCTCCAAGGCTCCGCCGACCGGTTCCTCGCGGCGGGCCTCTACGGCTACCAGTTCGCCAACGCGGCCGAACTCGTCCGCGACCACGACGACTTCGACCTGGCCCGGTTCCAGAAGATGATGCGAGACGTCTTCGCTCCGCTCAGCGAGGACTTCCTCAAGAACCACAACGGCGCCGTCGTCTCCAACTACTGGACCAACTGGGACCTGACGGCCATGGCCTGCGTCCTCGCCGTCGGCATCCTGTGCGACGACCGTGCCAAGGTCGACACCGCGGTCTCGTACTTCAAGCACGGCGACGGCATGGGCTCGATCAAGAACGCCATCCCCGTCGTGCTCTCCGACGGGCTCGCCGAGTGGGTGGAGGCCGGCCGCGACCAGGGCCACGCCCTGCTGGGCGTCGGCCTGATGGGCACGTTCTGCGAGATGGCCTGGAACCAGGGCATCGACCTGTACGGCTACGACGACAGCCGCTTCTTCAAGGGCGCCCAGTACGTGGCGAAGTGGAGCCTGGGCGGGGACGTGCCGTACACGGCCAACACCCGCAAGAAGGGCGCGATCAACGGCTGGTCGGGCACGGAGACCGCGAGTGACGCGGCCGGCGTGGACCCGAACATGGTCCGGCCCATCTGGGCCATGATCGCCAACCACTACACCAAGCGGAAGGGCCTGTCCGCGTCGTACCTGACCCGGATAGCGGCCAAGGCCGCTCCCGAGGGTGGCGGCGGCGACTACGGCCCCAACAGCGGCGGCTACGACCAACTCGGCTTCGGCACGCTGGCCTACACCCGCGACCGGTCCGCGAAGCCGGAGGACGCGGCCTCTCCCGCGGCCTCTGCGGCATCCGGCTCCGACGCGGACACCGCGTCCGGCTCCGACTCCGGCGCGGCGCCCGCCCAGCAGTCCCCCTCCCCCACCCCGCAGGGCGGCAGGAACGGCGACCTGGCCGCCACCGGCTCCTCGGACCTCCCCGCCTGGACCGCCGCCACCGGCATCACCGCCCTCGCGGGCGGCCTGCTCCTGCTACGCCGCCGCGGGCGCGCGGGGCGCGACGCGCAGTGATCGGGCGGCCGGCATCCTGAAGGCCCGCCCGCCGGCACCGATGCGCTGGTGCGTCCGTGCGGGTGGGCGTCCCGGCGCATCAGGTCGCGGGCGCACCGCGCGCTCGGACGACGTTCATGTGGGCCGGCTTCGGCAGCGCGGGCAACCGCGCGGGCAACAGACAGGGGGCAGGCAGCCGTCCGAGCCGATCTGCTGAAAGGCCGGATCAGAGCGGGACGGTGGTGTGCACGCCCGAGGCCCGGTCGAGCAGATACTGCAGCGGCTCGTCGGCCCACGGTCCGAGTCCGGCGACGAGCCGGCCCGCGTGATGACCGAGTTCCAGGGCGGTCAGCCAGGCCGGGCTGTCCGCGCCGAGGGCCGCGCGCGGCCGGGTGCGGATGGGCCCGATGACCAGTTCGTACGTCCGTGGCCCCTGCCCGTCGAGTTCCGCGGTGAGCGAGCGCAGCAGGGACTTCTTCGCGGCGTTGGTCGCGCCCACCAGTGCGGCGCCCGGGTAGGGGATCTCCGCGCTGAAGCCGGACAGATGGACGAGGGCGCCGTTCGGTGCGATGAGCGGGGTCACGGCGCGCAGGGCGCGGAAGTGGCTGGTGAGATTGTCGGCGATCATCTCGTCCCAGACCTCGTCGGTCGTGTCCAGAATGCCCGCGCGCCGGGGCGGTCCCCAGTTGCCGATGCTGATGACCGCGCCGTCGAACAGGCCGTATCGCTCGGTGAGTTCCCGGCGTACGGCCGCGCTGTCGCTGTCGGCGACATCGATGACCTGGGTGTGCAGGGTGCCCGGGCCACAGCCGTCCGCGTAGTCACTGACGCGGCGCAGTCGGGCGGCGTCGCGGCCCGCCGCGACCACCACGGCGCCCTGCTGGAGGAGTCCGAGCGTCATCCCTTCCCCGATGCCGCCGCTGGCTCCGGCGACCAGGACGGTGCGGCCCTCCAGAGGGGGCGGCTCCTGCGTGCTGTTCATGGCTGACCTGCTCTCTCGGTCGATGGTAATGAACGGTTGGTCATTAGTACCGGGAAAAGCCCGTCACCGCTAATGACCACATGTACATTAAGCTCATGCGTAAGGACATCACCCCCGCGCCGGAGGCCACCGCGCTCCCCGCGAAGAAGCGCCGACGCGCTCCCGAGGCGCACCGCGAGGCCATCCTGGAGGCGGCCCGCGCCGCGTTCGCGGAGCGCGGCTACACCCGGGCCACCATCCGGGAGATCGCCGGCCGGGCCGGGGTCACCCATGGCCTGGTCATGCGGCACTTCGGCTCGAAGGAACAGCTGTTCCTCGCCGCGGTCCCCGGCACCCGGGACCTGCGGGAGCTGATGCCCGGCTCGGCGGACACCCTCCCCGACCGCATCGCCCACGCCTTCGTCGAACGTATGGAACGGGCCGACGGAAACGACCCGTTCATCGCGCTGATCCGCAGCGCCGCCTCCGACGAACAGGCCGCGACCGACCTGTACGCCGCCATGTGGCGCAGCAGCACGGACGCCTACCGGACCGTCCTGACCGGGCCCGACGCGGAGGAGCGCATCGACCTGCTGGCCTCCCACCTCATCGGTGTCACCTTCAGCCGCTACGTCCTCAGGAGCGGCCCGGTCGCACACATGCCGCCCGAACGGCTCGTCCGGCATCTGACCCGCACACTGCGCTGCATCCTCGATCCCCAGGACCCGGAAGGAACCCCCGGACATGACTGAACAGGTCGCCGACGAGAGACGGCCGATCGACACGGCCGCGGGCGTGACCGCGGCCGTGACCGCGGCCGCGTTACCGCAGCGCCTCACCGGCCGGACGGTCCGGCCCTCGGACCCGGCGTACGAGCGCGTACGCCACGGCTATGTGCACCGGGGCGCCCCGGCCCTGGTGATCTTCCCCGGCGATCCCGCGGACGTCGCCGCGGCACTCGCGTACGCCCGCTCCCTCGACGTGCCGCTGTCCGTGCGCAGCGGCGGGCACGGCATCAGCGGCCGGTCCACCAACGACGCGGGCGTGGTCATCGACCTGTCCGGGCTCGACCGGGTCGAAGTCCTCGACCCCGCGACCCGCCGGGTCCGGGCCGAAGCCGGCGCCCGGTGGGGCGACGTGGCACAGACCCTCGCCCCCTACGGGCTCGCCATCAGCTCCGGGGACACCGGGGACGTGGGCGTCGGCGGTCTGGTGACCGCCGGCGGAGTGGGCTGGTTCGCGCGCGGGCACGGCCTGACGATCGACCATGTGGTGGCGGTCGAGATCGTGCTGGCCGACGGCGAGTTCGTGCGAGCCGACGCCGAGCACCACCCCGATCTGTTCTGGGCGGTCCGCGGCGCCGGAGGGAACTTCGGCATCGTCACCGCGGTCGAACTGGAGGCGTACGAGAGCGGTGACGTCGTCTTCGCCAACCTCGTCTACGACGCCCGGGACACCGCGGGGCTCCTCGAACGCTGGGGAGCCGTACTCGAAGAGGCTCCCAGGGAACTGACGAGCTTCCTCACGCTCATGCCCGCGCAGGCGGGCGGCCCGCCCCTGGCTCACGTCAGCGCGGTGTACGCGGGTGACGAGCAGCGCGCCGCCGGGCGGGCGCTCAACCCGCTCGGCGGGATCGGCCCGCTTCTCCAGCAGCGGGCGGTGCTCGCCCCCTACCCGGCTCTCGTGCCGGTCAGCGGCGCCACGCATCACGGGCAGGGGCTCGGGGCGACCCGGTCCGGACTGCTCGACCATCTGACCCCCGCCGCCGCCCGGGCGGTCGAGGACGCCGTCAACTCGGGGCAGATCCTGATGGAGCAGTTCCGTTCTGTGGGCGGCGCGGTCAACGACACGGCCCCCGAGGCCACCGCCTACGCCCACCGCTCACAGAACTTCTCGCTGCTCTCCGCGACGGTCCCGGCGATGGAACAGGCCCTGGACAGCCACTGGTCCCGGCTCGCGCCCCACCTCAACGGGATGTACCTCAGCTTCGACACCCGCAGGACCCCCGAGGTGCTCGCGGAGGCATTCCCCGAGCCCACGCTGTCCCGGCTGCGCACGCTGAAGGACCGCTACGACCCCCAGAACGTGTTCAACCAGAACTTCGCGCTCCGGTGAGGGCGGCGGCCGCCGGGCCACGGCGCGGCACTCGCCCGGCGGCCGTGCTCTCCTCGTCCTGAGGACGCAGCGCGAGCGCCTCGTGCTCCTTGATCACCTCGGCGATGACGAAGGTGAGGAGCTTCTCCACGAAACCCGGGGCCAGTTGGGCGGATTCCGCGAGGCCGCGCAGCCGCGCGAGCTGCACCGCTTCCCTGGACGGATCCGCCGGGGGCAGCCGGTGGGCCGCTTTGAGACGGCCCACCTGCCGGGTCCGTTTGAAGCGCTCGGCGAGCATGTGCACCACTGCCGCGTCGATGTTGTCGATGCTCTGGCGCAGTTGGACCAGTTCGTCGCGTACGGACTGGTCGGTGTTCGCGGTCGGCATGGGCCGGAGCCTTTCGTTTTCCTCGTGTTCCCGTAGTCGTTTCTCAGACCGGCAGGCCGTCGAGGGCTAGGGCCTGTCCGGCGGATCAGGGTCGGATAGGCCGCGGCGTCTGGTGCGGTGCATCGCAAGGCGCCGGAGCGTCCTAATAGCGGAGCTATTCGGATGTTTCGGCAACGCGGCGAGGTGCCGTGCCAGGCGTCGCGGACCCGGCCATGATCCGCCGGACAGGCCCTAGCGCGGCGGCCGGGTCGACCGCCCGGCGCTCGGTGCCGAAGAACTCGGCCACCATGAAGGCGAGGTCGAGGGACTGGCTGCGGTTCAGCCGCGGGTCGCATGTGGACTCGTAACGTTCCGGCAGGTCGGGGAAGTCGAGGTCGTGCCCGCCGCCGACGCATTCGGTGACGTCGTCGCCGGTCAGCTCGACATGGATGCCCCCGGGGTGGGTGCCGAGGGCGCGGTGCACCTCGAAGAAGCCGCTGACCTCGCCGAGGATGTCGTCGAAGCGGCGTGTCTTGTGGCCCGACGGGGCGCCCATGGTGTTGCCGTGCATCGGGTCGGTGACCCAGGCGACCGGGGCGCCCTCCGCCACGACGCGTTCGACGAGCGGGGGCAGGAGGTCACGGATCTTGTCCACGCCCATGCGGATGACGAAGGTGAGCCGGCCGGGCTGCCGGTCGGGGTCGAGGCGGTCGATGAGGCGCAGGGCGGTCTCGGGCGTGGTGGTGGGGCCGAGCTTGACGCCGATGGGGTTGTCGACGCGGGAGAAGTACTCGACGTGGGCGCCGTCGAGTTGCCGGGTGCGCTCACCGATCCACAGCATGTGCCCCGAGGTGGCGTACTGACGTCCGCTGCGCAGCTCCCGGCGGGTCAGCGGGGTCTCGTAGTCCAGCAGGAGGCCCTCGTGGGAGACGAAGAACTCCGTGTCGTCGAAGTGCTCGGGTCGGCCGCCGGTCGCCCGCATGAAGTGCAGGGCGCGGTCGATGGCGTCGGCGATGAGTTCGTACTTCTCCCGCAGGGGCGAGCCCGCGATGAAGTCCCGGTTCCACTCGTGGACCTGGTCGAGGCTTGCGTGGCCGCCCTTGGTGAACGCCCGCACCAGGTCGAGGGTGTCGGAGGACGCCTGGTACATGCGCAGCAGGCGCTCGGGGTCGGGGACGCGTGCCTCGGCGGTGAAGGGGAAGCCGTTGACGGCGTCGCCCCGGTAGGTGGGCAGGGTGACACCGCCCAGGGTCTCCGTGGGGGACGAGCGGGGCTTGGCGTACTGACCGGCGAGCCGGCCGACCTTCACGACGGGCATCGACGCGGCGTAGGTGAGAACGGCCGACATCTGCAGCAGGGTGTTGAGCTTCCTGCGGACGGTGTCGGCGGAGTTCCGGTCGAAGGTCTCGGCGCAGTCGCCGCCCTGGAGCAGGAACGCCTCGCCGCGCGCCACGGCGGCGAGGCGCTCCTTGAGCGCGTCGCACTCGCCGGAGAAGACCAGCGGCGGGTGGGCGGCCAGTTGTTCGGTGACGTTGTGCAGGGCGGTCGGGTCGGGCCAGTCGGGCTGCTGGGCGGCGGGCCGCGCGCTCCAGGTGTCCGCGAGACGGACGCCGGGGAGCTCGGACTTCAGAGTGTTCATGTCTCGGCCTCGTGATTCTGTCGCGTGGTGGAGGGGTGCGGGAACGCGGAAGCCCCGGGTCGGCTCACGGCCGGTCCGGGGCATGCGTGTGTGGGCGTCGGGTGGGTGTCCGCGGGGCTGGGGCAGTCTCCTCGGCTGAAGGGCAGGAGCCGGGCCCGGTCCGGCAGGAGGACGCCGGGCCGGGCCCGTGGGGGACCGGGCCCGGCCCGGCGGGGGAAGTGCGGGTCAGGCCCGGAGGGGGACCGGGCCCGGTCCGGCGGGGGAAGTGCGGACCAGGCCCGGAGTTCGTGTCGTAGTGCGTCGGGCGCCGGGGGCGGTCAGCGCGTGGCCGCCGCGCGGGCGCCGTCGACGGCCTCCTTGTAGGAGGTGGCCGCCAGCTCCTGGAACTGGAGGAGCCGGGGCACGTGCGCCGACTTGGTCATCTCGGAGTGCAGGAACGTGAGGTCCTCGGTGAGGGCCACCATGCTCAGGGCCGCCTTCAGGTAGGGCTCCTGGTAGTCGAAGTCCTGGCGGGGGGTGCCGGGGCCGTAGGCACCGCCGCGGGCGGTCGTCACCACGACCTTCTTGCCGGACAGGGGGCCCTTCCCGGTGGCCGGGTCGGTGACCAGGGGTGCGATCAGCACGCGGTCGAACCATGCCTTGAACGTCGAGGGCACCGAGAAGTTGTACATCGGGAGGCCGAAGAGAATGGTGTCGGCCGCGAGCAGTTCCTCGATCAGCGGCCAGGCCACCGCCCAACTGGCCTTCTCCTCGGGCGTGACGGCCGCCTCACGCACCGCGTCGAGGTCGCGCAGCCCGGTCTTCTCCAGGCGGTGCATGATCTCGATCTGGGCGTCGTCGATGTGGGGCACGGGGTCGGCGGCGAGATCGCGGTAGACGTAGGTGCCCTCCGGGTGGGCCTCGCGCCAGGCTTCCGCGAACTCAGCGGAGACCTGACGGGAGACGGAGGAGCGGCGGGGACTGGAATCGATGTGAAGCAGCGAAGGCATGACGAACTCACTTGTGTCATCGGAGGTTTGGCGGGGCTGGAATCATTCAAGCGGTTGTCGAGGCGTCCCGTCCCGTAGTCTGACGTGACGCTTACTGACAGCTTGCGTTAGCGAGGTTGACGGTGTTGGACGTACGAAAGCTGGTGCTGCTGCGGGAAGTCGAGGCCCGCGGCTCCATCGCCGCGGCCGCGCAGGCCCTCAACTACACCCGTTCCGCGGTTTCCCAGCAGCTCTCGGCGCTGGAGGCGGAGACCGGCACGGCCCTGCTCGACCGCGGCAGCAAGTCGGCCGGGCTCACGGCCGCGGGCCGGCTGCTGGTGGAGCACACCGAGCGGATCATGAGCCAGTTGGAGAGTGCCGAGTCGGAACTGCACGCCAGGGACGGCAGGGTGACGGGCGAACTGCGCGTGGGAGTCCCCCTGCATGAGGGCCCCGCCCTTCTGGTGCCCGCGCTGAACAGGCTGCGGGAACTCCATCCGGAGCTGCGCGTCACCCTGCACGGCGTTCTGCCCGCCGAGAGCCGCGGCAGCGTGCGCCTCGGCCGGCTGGACGCCGTCCTCGCCACCCATTACCCCCAGGTGCCTGAACCACGGGTGCCCGGGCTGCACGAGGCTCCCGTGGCCGGCGACCGGATCCGCCTGGCGATCGCCCCCGGTCACCCGCTCGCCGGGGACGCTCCCCGGCCTCTGGCGGACTTCGCGGATCTGCCCTGGCTGCTGGACCCGTCCTCGGGCCTCGGGAAGCTGGCCCTGCACGCCTGCGCGGACACCGGCTTCGTCCCCGACGTCGTCTCCGACATCGGGGACATGCAGGCCGTGCTCAGCCTGGTCTCCATGGGCTGGGGCGTCGCCCTCGTCCCCGACCTGGCTCCCGACCGCCCCGGGCATCCCGTCACCCGTATCCCCCTGGAGGGAACCGAACTGACACGCCGGATCACCCTGGTGGTACGCAAGGGAGCCCTCGCGAGTCCTCCGGTGGCGGCCCTGCTGCCCGTGGTGCGGGAGGCCGCGGATGAACTGGCTCAGGCGGTCACGGCGCCCCACCTCGGGTAGCTGCCCAGGAACCGCACACCGAGACCGAGGGCGGTGAGGGCGGCCAGGGCGTCTTTCACCGGCGGGTCCTCGATATGCGCCTCGACATCGATGAACAGGTGGTAGCTGCCGAGCCGTTCACCGGTGGGCCAGGACTGGATCCAGGCCAGTTCCACGCCCCGTGTGTCGAACTCGGTGAGGATGTCGACGACCCTCGCGGGCCCCGATGTGCCGAGCGACAGCATGAGCGAAGTGCGGTCCTGGCGGGTCCTGGTGGGTCTGCTCCAGTCGGGGGCCACCGACACGAACCGGGTGACGGCCCGCGCGTCCCGGCCGAGACCGGTCGCCAGGATCCGCAGTCCGTACAAGTCGGCCGCCGGTGGTGCGGCGATCGCCGCACCACCGGCCGCGCCGGCCGCGGCGACCTCCTGTGCGGCCGCCGCGGTGGAGGCGGCCGTCTGGGCGCGTGCGCCCGGCAGCCGCTCGGCGAGCCAACGCTCGCACTGCGCGAGGGCGTGCGGATGGCTGAACACCCGGGTGATGTCCTGCGGCCTCACCCCCTCGGGGGCCATCAACGCGAAGGTCACGGGCACCTCGACCTCGGCGTTGATGTGCATGCCCGCGCTGACCAGTTGGTCCATGGTGACGGCCACCACGCCCCGCACGGAGTTCTCCAGCGGCACCACCGCCGCCTCGCAGTCACCCCTGCGGGTCGCGTCAAGGGCGGCGGGCACGGTGGGAAACGGCTGGTGCGGCACCTTCCGGGTCCTCGGCAGCAGGCGGCGCACGGCCGCCTGCGTGAAGGTCCCCTCCGGGCCGAGATAGGCGTACGTCATCTCCCGCCGTCAGCTTTCGATCACACGGTGGAACAGGACGGTGTCGAAGATGTCCTCCATGCGTACGGCCTTGCCGTCGCGCACGGTCCAGGAGTGGACGAACGGCAGGGTCTCGGTGTGGCCGCTCAGGGCGATGACGTCCCGGTGGCCGAAGACCACCACCCGGTCCCCCTCCTGGACACACTCGACGGGGTGCAGCCGCATGCCGCCGAGGACGGTCGGCACATGGGCGAGGAACTCCTTGACCCCGGCATGTCCGTGCTTGGTGCCGCCCAGGCCGTAGAGGTTCATGCCGGCGGGGTGCACCCACTCGATGTCCGGGTCCAGGGTCGCCAGGAGGGCGTCCACGTCCCGTGCGCGGAAGGCCGCGTAGGCGGCACGGATCGGGGCCAGGGGGTCGGTGTCGCGGGTCATGACGGACCCTCTCTCCTCAGCGGTCGGCATATTCGGGATACAGCGCTTCGAGGGTGCTGCGCACGCCCTCGCGCCAGGTGACCTTGCACGGGCCGGTCAGCTCGCGGCGCAGCGTCGGGTCGAACCGGTAGGTCTCGCGGGTGACTTCGCTGGGCACCAGGTTGGCCCGTACTCCGGTGAGTTCCTCCAGGTAGCGCACGCAGTCGGTCATGCCGACCGACTCGTCGCCGCCCCAGTTGGTGAGCGTCACAGGGACACCCGCCGCCTTCCACAGATGCGGGACCTGCTCGACGATGTCGTCGGTGTGCAGCAGCGAGCACCAGTTCTGGCCCTCCAGCGGGACCGGAATCGGCTCGCCGGCCAGCATCCGCCGGAAGTAGAGCATGGGAACCCCGCCGTAACCGCCGGGCCCGTACGCGATGTTCATCCGGGCGATGGTGGTCGGCAGGCCCAGCGTCTGCGCGTAGGCGCGGACGGTGCCCTCCGCCGCGATCTTCACCACGGGGTAGGCGGGCAGCCAGTCCGCCTTGCCGTCCAGCGGGTCGGACTCGGTGTACTGGTGGTCGAGGGTCTGGCGGGCGTAGAGGGCGCCCGTGGAGACGTAGAGGAACGCCTCCGCGGTACGGCAGTGGGTCATCAGGCGCCCGGCGGCGACCGAGTTGACCTCGACGGCCGTGGTGACGTCACCGTCCTCGCCCCGCCGTACGGCGGAGTGGATGACATGGGTGAAGTCCTCGGGGAGCCCTTTGAGGGAGTCCGCGCTCGTGTCGTTCATGTCCCAGCGGAACGTGTGGATGCCGTGCCGGGTCAGCTCCCGCTCGGAACCGGGGCTGCCGAACCTGCCGAGCGCCCATACCTCGTTGTCGGCGGCCAGGGCTTTGGCCACCGGGCCCGCCACCTGTCCGGTACCACCGGTGACCAGGATCTTCTTGCCGTTCACAGTGTCTCCTCGGGGGTTCAGCCGGCGTCGCCGAGCGCGCGGTCGAGCTCCTTGCGGAGGATCGACTGGAAGGTGGCCACGTGCTGCGGCCCCATCAGGGTGTAGTGCTCGCCGGGGACGTCGATGTAGCGGTTCTCGCCGGTGGAGTACTCGTCCCACCTGCGCAGTTCGTTGTTGAGCCAGTCCTCCTTGGTGCCGCGCAGCGGAACCGCGTAGAAGACCGTCATGGACTTCACCGCTCCGCTCGGCGTGTAGCTGCGGCCCAGGTTCGTCAGGCCGTCGGCGAGTTCCGCCCATGCCTTGAACTTCTCGAAGGTCAGGTCGAGTTCGGCGAGGCGCGCCTGTGGTGCGTGGTCGATGAAGTACGCCAGCTGCTCGTCCTTGGGCAGCGGGCGCAACTGGGCGGGCAGTTCGAGCGACTGCTTCTTGTCGATGAGCGCCAGGAAGAACGCCAGGTTGGTGGCGGTCTCGACGAAGTCCAGTTCGTCCATGCGGTACTTGATGTGCGGCGGCAGGTTGAAGCTGCCGACGAAGTCGACACGCTCGCCCTGCGCCTGGAGGACCTTGGCCATCTCGAAGGCCACCGCGCCGCCGTAGGAGTACCCGGCGAGGGCGTACGGACCGTGCGGCTGCTTGGCCCTGATGGCCTGGACATAGGTGTCGACCATCTCGGCCATGCTCTCGAACGGTGTCTCGCCGGGGTTGAACCCGCGGGCCCGCAGCGCGTAGAACGGCCGGTCGCCGACGAAGTACTTGGCGAGGTTGACGAAGACGAGCACCTCGCCGACGCCCGGGTGGACGCAGAACAGCGGCGTCTTGTCGCCGACGACCTGCATGGGAACGATCGGGTCGTAGGCGCGGACACCGGTGGAGCCGGCGGTGAGGTGTGCCGCCAGGGCCCGGACGGTCGGGGCCGTGAGCACGGTGATGATCTGCAGATCGTCGGCGCCCAGCCGCTGAGCCACCAGGGAGCGCAACCGCAGGATGTCCAGCGAAGTGCCGCCCAGGTCGAAGAAGTTGGCGGTGGCGCTGAGCTTGTCCGGGTCGGCGTCGAACATCTCGGCGTAGATGCCCGCGAGGACCTTCTCCGTCAGACCCTCGGGCTCGGTGTAGCCGCCCAGCCGGCGCAGGACGAGGTCCTCCACGGACTCCTTCACCGTGTCGTACGCTCCCACCTCCAGGCGCCCCCGCATCAGCGAGCGCTGGATCTTGCCCAGGCTCGTCTTCGGGAAGGCGTCCTTCGGCAGCGGCAGCACGAGGGAGGGCCGGAACCCCCAGTGCATCACCACGCTGCTGCGGACCGCGGTCAGCACCCGGTACAGCGCCAGTTCGTCGCCCTCGTCGGTCTCCGGGTGGAAGGCGATGACCAGTTGCTCGGTGTCGCTGCCCGGGGCCCGGGTGGGAAAGGCCGCGACATAGGAGGGGGCCACGTCGTCGAGGCCCTCGAGCACCGTCTCGATGTCGTGGCTGAAGTAGTTGACCCCGTTGACGATGACGCTGTCCTTGCTGCGGCCCACGAGAGTGAGGCGACCGCCGTCCATACGCCCCAGGTCGCCGCTGCGGAACCAGCCGTCGATGGTGAAGGCGTCCCGGGTGGCCGCTTCGTTGTTGTAGTAACCAGCCGTGATCATGGGGCCGTTCAGCTGGAGCTCGCCCACCTCGCCCTCGGACAGCGGCACATTGCGGTCGTCGGCCACCCGGATGCGCAGGCCCTCCACGGGAAGCCCCAGGTTGGCGAACTCCTGTCCCTGGTCGAACACGGGGAAGTCGCGGGAGTAGATGCTGCCGGCGCAGGTCTCCGACATGCCGAACGCGGGCCACAGCGCGTCCGGGCGCAGGCCGTAGGGGGCGAAACTGCGCAGGAAGGTCTCGCCCGTGGTGCGGACCACGGCCTCGCCGCCGCTGATGATCTGCCGCAGCCGGGACAGGTCGAGGTGCTCGCCGTCCTGCTCGTCGAGGCGGTCGGCCTGCGGATTGATCAGCCCCAGAAGGAAGTTGGGGGTGAACGTCATGGTGACGCCGTGACGGGAGATCAGCCGCAGGAAGTCCAGCGGCTCCTGGAGCACCGTGGACGCCTCGACGTGCACCTGGTCGCTGCCCGCGTACAGCGGCAGCAGATGGCATTCGAGCAGGGCGGCCACATGGTCGAAGGACACCCAGTTGAGGGTGGTGTCGTCGGCGGTGAGCCGGTGGTAGCCATTCTTGCCCGCCATGGAGGCCAGGAGGTTGGCGTGGGTGAGCATCACCGCCTTGGAGTTGCCGGTGGACCCGGAGGTCAGCACGAGGACGGCGGTGTCCTGCGGCTCCGCCTCGTGCACCACGTCGGCCGGGTACCGGCCGAACAGCGTGTCCAGCGAGGCGACGGCCAGGCCTTCCACCCGCGGCAGTTCCGCGGCCAGGGTGTCGCTGGTGATCACCAGCGGACCGTCGAGCAGCTTGTTGACATGGTCGAGTTGGGCCGCCCAGCGCTCCGGGTCGCCCCCGAGGGCCGCCATCGGGCACGGGACGAATCCGCCGAGCTGGCAGGCCCAGAACGTGGCAAGGAATTCGTGCGGTTTCTCAAGAAGCAGGACGACCTTGTCCCGCGGTCGGAGGCCACGCTCGACGAGCCCTCCGAGTACGGTGCGCGCCATCTCCTCCAGGTCCGCATAGCTCTGGAACAGCGGCTCCTCGTCAGCGGCGCCGAGGGGGAAGCGCAGTCCGGACTCCGGATGGTTGCGGGCGGCCCTCAGCAGCAGGTCCGTGATGGTTCGCGTGGCGACGGCTGTGGTCATGTGCGATGCCTTCTCTTCTCATACGCGGATACGGAGGTCGTGCGCGGTCAGCGAGATGGCGCCCGCCGTTCAAGGACCGGGCGCGGGCGAGGGACGTACGAGTGGAGGTCCGGGAGGCCTCAACCGGGCCTGCCTGGGGACAGAGCACCGGACCTTGCATGCAATGTTCTTCGGTGGCGGTCGGCCGTTCAAGACCAGATATTTCAGCTTTTCGTCATGAATCGGCAGCTGAATCACAGATCCGTCTTAGATATGCAGCGTGTGCAGTGTGTGCAGCGTGTGCAGTGTGCGGGCACCCCGGATACGCGAACGGGGCGGACGCCGTGTGAGCGTCCGCCCCGTTCGCGCGGGGTGTCAGACCTGCCGGGCGAGCCGGCGGCTGAAGCAGACCTGCACGTCGTCGGCCGAGTAGTAGGTGCGCCCCTGGCGCCGGTACCGGCGCCACTGCTGCTCCTTGGCGAGCCGGTAGACACTGCCGATCGGCGTGCCCCACAACCGCGAGACGTCCGCCGCGGTCAGCCCGGCGCCGACCGCCGGGCCGTTCGCCGCACCGGACGCCGCACCGGTCTTGGCGCGGCGCAGCAGCCAGTCACGGCCGGACCAGCTGTGGCCGGGCTGCGCGGTGCACTGGACGGTCGCTTCCGACAGTGATCCGCGTGGTGCGATCACCGCGCCGAGTTCGCCTTCGCAGCCGGGTTCCGCGCAGGCACCGAGAGCCATGCGTGACACGGGCTCGCCGCCGGCCGCCGCGCGGGCGGAGCGCACCAGACAAGCCACTTCCCGTGTCACGTCGCCGATCGCCGGATGGGCCGCGAGCCAGCCGGCGTTGCGTACCAGGAACGCGGCCAGGGGCTCCACCGCACGCCGGGGCGCGGGCAGGCCGCGCTCGCCGGCCACGAGACCGCTCCAGGACCCGAGGATCGCGACGATGTCCGCGCGTACGTCGGCGGCGGCCAGGTTCAGCGGAATCCCCGGGGCGGCACGGCTGCCGCTGATCCTCTCGCGCATGCCCGGCAGCGCCGCGCCGCCGAGCACCCGCTCGCACTCCTCGTACAGTCGCGGGAGCATCGCGAGGCCGGCGACCAGGCGTTCGTGGCACGGGGCGCAGAGCCTGAGCCCCGCTCCGCCGACGGGGCGCCGGGCACCGCCGGAGGTGACACTCGACCGGCAGCCTGCTCCCTCGCACAGAGCGGAGGGCACTGTCCCGTTCATCCGTTCCTCCGTGAACATGGCCCTCCCGGGGCTCCTCCGGGCCGGCTCAGGCACGGCCGAGCCGGAAGCCGACACCACGGATGGTGATGATCCAGTCGCCGGCCCCGAGCTTGCCGCGCAGGCTGCTCACATGGGTGTCGACGGTCCTGCGGGACCAGGAGTTGCCCCAGACCTGCTGGATGAGCTGGTGGCGCGGGACGATGGCGTCCGGGTTGCTCGCCAGCAGATACAGGAGGTCGAACTCCTTGGGCGTCACCTCGATGCGCCGCCCCTCCAGGCTGACTTCGCGCCGCGCCGCGTCGATGCGCAGCGGTCCGCGCGAGATGGCGCGCGGCGCGGGCGGCTTGGGCCGTGCCCGGCGCATGACGGCTTCGGTGCGCGCCACGAGTTCGCGGAAGCCGTACGGCTTGGGCAGGTAGTGGTCGGCGCCCGCCTGGAGGCCGAGCACACAGTCGAGTTCGGAACTCCTCGCGGTAACGGCGATGATCGGGACGGCACAGGCCGACCGGATCTTCCGGCAGACCTCCAGCCCGTCCATGTCGGGCAGTTCGAGGTCGAGGATCACCAGGTCGGCACTGCCGTACGCCTGGAGCGCGGCCGCTCCGGTCTGTACGACGTCCACGGTGTGCCCGTGCCGCCGAAGCCCCAGGGCCAGGGACTGCGCCTCGGCGCGATCGCTGTCGGCGATCAGAACGGACCAGGCCGCCGGGGTGTTCGGTCTCCGCATCCCCTCGGCGACCGGGATTATCCGTGGATCCACCGTAGTGAATGAATCCGGATCAGAAGGTTCCACAACATTGGGCAGGTGCCGACTCATCATTCCCCCACTCATGCGGACCGCTCCCAGAGCCTCGACAACGGGGCTCCGCATTGCGGGGCAACTTTAGAAACCGGCAAGCCGGTTTGTCAAAGGGTATAGACCGCGTCGCGCAGACTCTGATGACGTCCACCTACCGGCGCTCGCCTGCGTCGACGCCGCGTGGATCCCTCATCCACCCTGCCTAACCCTCGACAACAAACCAGGGTCCTGGTTTTGTATGCACTGACTTGGTGTCGACTTGTGCGTCAGCCGAGTCAGTCCATGTCCTCCGCCGCGGCACGTATCAGCCGCTGGATCGAGGGCAACGGGTCAAGGCCCAGCTCATCCATGAGCGTCCGTTTCAGCGTCCGGTAGGCCGTGAGCGCCTCGGTGCGACGGCCGCAGTGGAACAGCGCGGTGATGAGCCGGCCGTGGAAGCTTTCGTGCAGGGGGTGTTGGTGGACCAGGGCCCGCAACTCCACGACGGCCGCGCGGTGACGGCCCGAGCGGATCATGACCTCGACGTTCATCTCCTGTGCCTGGAGGTACAGCTCCTCCAGACGCATCCTGAGGCCCGCGAGCACGGGGCCCACCTTGAGGTTGGACACCAGCGGTCCGCGCCGCATCGTCAGGGCCTGCTTCAGAAGACCCCCGGCGCGCTCGACGCGGCCCTGCCTCAACTCCGCGTCCGCCTGCCTGACCAGGCTCTCCATGCCGCTCACGTCGATGGCCCGCTCGTCGATTCGCAGGACGTAACCGGACGCCTGGGTGGTGAGCACGGGCCGTTCGAGGCCGTCGGCCGGCAACGCGCGCAACTGCCTGCGGACATGGTGCACATAGGTCTGGGCCGTCGCGAGCGCGCTGCGCGGCGGGTCCCGCTGCCACAGCTCCCGGATCAGCGTGTCGGAACCGACGACCGAGCCGGGCTGCGTCGCGAACAGAGCGAGCGTCTGGGCTGCCTTGGGCGGCCCCGGTTCGTGGGAGAAGCCGTCGTCCGTAACGATTTCGAAGGGTCCGAGAAGGCTGAAGCGCACCGTGCACGCTCCTTTCCGAGAGCAAGGATCAATGGCCCACGGGGCAATGGGAGTGTCACAGGGCCAGGAATTCCGCGCCGGGCGCTGTCGGAATGCGCGCGGCCGTACGGTCGGCCGAGAAGGGCCTCGGGGGGAGATGACACCTGGCCGTGGGCAGCATAGCCGCGGCGCTCCCGCCACCAGGCCCGGGCACGTGGTGGACCCGCCGATTGCCTCCAAGGAAACAGTCCCGGTGCACCGTAGGACGTCTACGTCTTCCCCCGCGACTCTCCTAGATTCATTCCCATGCCGAACGCGATCACTTCCATCAGCAGGCACCGGCCAGAAATATCCGACTCCTCGATCGCCACCGCCTCCGCCCGACCGGAGGACGTTCCGGAATTCCGTATTCTCGGTTCTCTAGAGGTGCACCACGGCGCCGCCGTACACCGGCCTCGTGGCCCGAAAGTGCGCAAGATGCTGGCACTCCTCATCGTGCGTGCCAACGACGTCGTGCCCATGGAGCAGCTCATCGACGAGCTGTGGGAGGGCGACCCGCCCGCCACCGCCATGAACACGGTGCGCACGCACGTCTACCACCTGCGCCAGGAGCTCGCGCAGTGGCTGGGTCCGCAGGCGGCACAGAACCTGCTGATCACGGGACCGGCCGGCTACTCGCTCAGTGTGGGCGAGGGGCAGACCGACGTCGCCGCCTTCCAGCGGATCTGTGCGCGGGGAAGTCAGGAACTGCGCGCCGGACAGCCCGAGGCGGCCTACGAGAGCTTCGGCGCCGCCCTTCGGCTGTGGCGCGGCCCCGCGCTGGCCGATGTACGCCAAGGCCAGGTGCTCGCCGCGTACTCCCGGGAGATCGAGGAACTCCAGCTCCACGCGCAGGAGAAGCGGATAGAGGCGGCCATCCTGCTGGGCTACCACCGCGAAGTCCTGCCCCAGCTGCGGAATCTGGTGGCCATCCACCCGTACAACGAGTGGCTGCACGCCCGGTTGATCGACGCCCTGCACCAGTCCGGCCGGCGGGGCGACGCCCTGCGCGCGTTCCAGGACGTACGCACCGTCCTGGCGCACGAGCTCGGACTGGAGCCGTCGGAAGACCTCAGGCGAGTGCAGCAGTGCGTGCTGGTGGGCAGCCGGGCGTCCTGACCCGCCGCGGTTCTGTCCGCGACCCTGTCCGCAGTCCCGTCCACGGTCCCGTCCGCAGTCCCGTGTGGTCGCCCTGACCGATCGCCCAAGTTCCCTGTTCCGTACGCCCGTAGCTCTCCTCGGCATGCCCGAAAGGGCTGAGCAGCGGGCCGACCGACCGCCCTTCTCCCCCGGCTTCGCCCCTCCGTCGTCTTCCCTCCGACCGAAGGAACATCGTGTCCCGCGCTCTGTCATTCGCGGCCGCCACCTGCGCTGCCGTCCTCGCGACGCTCGCACCGGTCAGCCTCCAGCAGTCCTCCGCCGCGGCCGAACCGGCCCACCCGGTCGCCGGGCACACCGCGGCCCACCGGGCCGCGGACGTCATCACCGGCCATGCCACCGAGCTGTACCCGGAGGGCGTCGCCTGGGACCCGACCCGCCGCGCGTTCCTGGTCGGCTCGGCCTCCCAGGGCAACCTCTCCGTGATCGGCCAGGACGGCAGCGTCAAGGAGCTGGCCCCGAGCATCGGCAAGGTGTCCACCCTCGGCATCCGGGTGGACGTCGCGCGCAACCGCATCCTGGTCGCCTACAGCGACTTCTGGGTCCGCCAGCGCCTGGACGTCGGCGATCAGCCGCCGACCTCGGGCGTCGCCGTCTTCGCCCTGGACACCGGAGAGTTGCAACGCCGCATCGACGTCGCCGGCGGACGGGAGCGCACCTTCGCCAACGACCTGACCGTCGACCGGCGCGGGAACATCTACGTCACGGACTCGGTGTACGACACGGTGCAGCGCATCGGGCTCGACGGCAAGGTCTCGCCGGTGGCCACCGACCCCCGCTTCGCCGCCGACATCGTCGGTCTGAACGGCATCGTCTGGCACCCGGACGGCTATCTGCTCGCCGTCCGCTACGACACCGGCGCCATGTTCCGCATCACCCCGGGCGCACCGGCCGACCGCCGGGTGCGGGAGGTGCGGCTGCCCAAGCCGCTGGTCGGCACGGACGGTCTCGGCCTGCGCGCCGACGGCTCCCTCATCGTCGTCACCAACTCGATCGGCGCCGCCGTCGGCGTGCCGGGCGGCGTGGACGCAGTGACGGCCCTGGACTCCGACGACGGCTGGCGCAGCGCCGAGTTCACCACCCGGGTCGACCCCTGGCCCACCAACGGCCCCACCACCGTCGCGGTGACCCCGTTCGGCGACTACGCGCTCAGCGGTCAGGTCGGCGAACTCCTGGCCGGCCGTGTCTCCGACCTGATCACCCTGCGCCGTATCCCCACCGCGGCCGCACCCTCCGGCTCACCCACCAACTCCCCCTCCACCCCCACAAGTCCCACAAGCGAGGAGAACGACCGATGATGGCAACCAAGAAACCCGCGCCCGTATGGGCGCTGATCGCGACCTCGTTACCGATGTTCATGGTGTCGCTCGACAACCTGATCGTCACCAACGCGCTGCCCGAGATCGCCCAGGAGTTCAACGTCCGGCAGTCCGAACTGCAGTGGGTGATGAACGGCTACGTGCTGGCCTTCGCCGGTCTGCTGCTGGCCGGTGCGGCGCTGGGTGACCGCTTCGGCCGCCTTCGGGTGTTCCTCACCGGCGTCACGCTCTTCACCGTCTCCTCCATCGCCTGTGCGATGGCCGATTCGGTCACCACGCTGGTCGTCGCCCGGGTGTTCCAGGGCGCGGGCGCCGCCGCGATCCTGCCCGTCTCCCTCACCCTGGCCGTCGCCGCCGTCTCCCGGGAGCAGCGCAACGCGGCCGTCGGCGTGTGGGGAGGCGTCAACGGCCTCGGTATCGCGGTCGGACCGCTCGCCGGCGGTCTGGTGACCGAGCAGATCGACTGGAACTGGATCTTCTGGATCAACGTCCCGGTCGGCGTGCTCGCGCTGCCGCTCGCGCTGTGGGCGGTCAGGGAGAGCAGGGGCGACAACCGGAGCCTGAACGTGGTCAGCATGCTCCTCGTGACCGGATCGGTCGTGACGGCCGTCTGGGGCATCGTCGAGGCCGCCGACCACGGCTGGGGCCAGCCGAGGACACTGACCGGCCTGGCCGTCGCGGCCGTCCTCGCGGTGGCGTTCATCGTCTCCGAGCGCAGCAGCACGAGCCCGCTCATCCCGCTGCACATGTACCGCGTGCCGGCCTTCGTGCTGAGCAACGTGGTGTCGATCACGATGTACTTCGGAGTCTTCGGGTCGATCTTCTTCCTGACCCAGTTCCTGCAAGGCCCCATGGGTTACTCGCCGTTCGAGGCCGGACTGCGCACCCTCCCGTGGACCGTCGCCCCGATGATCGTGGTGCCCATCGCCAGCCAGCTCGTGGACCGCATCGGCGGTGGCGTGCTGCAGGCCGCGGGCTGCGCCCTGCAGGCAGCCGGGCTCGGCTGGATCGCCTTCGTCGTCACGCCCGACGTCGGGTACGGCGCCCTGGTGCCCGCGCTCGCCCTGGCCGGTATCGGCATGGGACTCGTCTTCGCGGCCAACCCCGCCACGGTGATCTCCGCCGTACGGGAGAGCGAGCACAACAAGGCGTCCGGCGCGAACAACACCAGCCGCGAGTTCGGCGGTGCGCTGGGTGTCGCCGCGCTCACCGCCGTGTTCAGCCGGCAGTTCGCGGGTCACTCCCCCGGCGACGTGGCGGAGACCTTCACCGACAGTCTGCGTTCGGCCCTGTGGATCGGCACGGCCGTGGTGGTGCTCGGCGCGCTGAGCGCCCTCTTCATCAAGCGCTCCGCCGCCGCCCAGGACGAGTCCCTCGCCACCGAGCGGACCCAGCGGATGTCGGTCACGGCCGGCTGACCGCTGCCCGCCGTCAGGAAATCAACAGGTCACTTCGGAAAAGTGGTTCGGAGAAAACTATGACCACGCAAACGGCCGAGAAATCCGCCGTCCCGGAGATCCGGGACATCGACTACGGGCGCACGGTCGAGCGTTCCCTCGCTCACCGTTCCGCGATTTCCGAGGTCTTCGTGACCGATGTGCGGACGCTGAGGCCCATGGCGGTGACGGCCGGAATTCATCTTCCGCTGACCCACCTCTACTACAGCGACCACACGCAGCGGCCGAAACTGCACGACCCGCTGCTTTTCCTGGAGGCGGGACGGCAGGTCTCGATCGTGGGTTCCCACGTCCACGTAGGAATCCCGATCGAAACCGTCGCCATCGTGAACACCTTCCAGTTCGCGATGCGGAATCTGCACGCCCTGGAGATCGGCGCGGACTTCGGTCCGCCGCGCATCGACACCGATTTCTTCGGCGCACCGGCCCGGCACAGCCGCAGATTCCGCAAGGGCCGGCTCGTCCAGCGGATCTTCATGGGGGACGTGCACGTCGGCGACCACTCCATGGATGTGCTGTTCCTCAAGAAGCACGAGAACGAGATCCTGCGCCACGCCCAGCGCGGTACGCCCGCGCCGCTCAGCTCCGAGTTCGGCGAGCACGCCGGGCTGCCCGCCACCGGCCGGGTCGACCCCGAACTGGTGGGCCGGGACAACCCGTTGAACGTGGTGCTCGCCGAGCCGGTGGTCACCGACGAGTCGGTCACGGCGCTGGTCGTACCGCGGTTCGACAACCCCGCGCTGTTCGACCACGCCTACGACCATCTGCCGGCCATGACGCTGGTCGAGGCGGCCCGCCAGGCGGCGGTGTTCTCCGCCGGCGCCGCGGGCCGTCCGGCCGGCCGACCACCCCTGCCGATGTACGCCGCCGGGTACGAGGCGGAGTTCTACCGCTTCGCCGAGCTGGACGTTCCGCTGACCGTGACCGCCGACCGGGTGGCGCCGGGCGCGGCGCGCCACACGATACGCCTGCGGTTCCGCCAGGGCCCGGAGGAGATCGCCGCGCTGACGGTCACCGTCGTCGACACATCCCGCATGCCGGACCGTGAGGAATCACCATGACCGACACCGCACGCTCCCGACTGGCGATCTGGTCGGACTTCGGAGGCGTACTGACCCCTCCGCTGAGCCACACCATGCAGAGGTTCTGCGCTGCCATGGGCGTCGACCAGGCCGTCCTGGGGCGGGCCCTGGCCACGGTCACCGCCCGGTACGGCACCGAGGACATCATGGAGCCGATCGACACCCCGCTGGTCACCGAGGAGGAGTGGCTCCGCGAGATCGGGGACGTCCTGGAGGCGGAACACGGCGTCACACTCCGCCTCACCACGATGGCGGACGCCTGGTTCGACGGCCGGGAGACCAACCACGACTGGGTGGCGCAGCTGCGCAAGGCGCGCGACCGAGGAGCGTTCGTCGGGATGCTCTCCAACATGGTGCCCGCCTGGGACGGGCACTGGCGGCGCATGATCGAGCCCGCCGGGCTCTTCGACGATGTCCTGCTCTCCTTCGAGGTGGGTCACCGCAAGCCGTCCCCCGGCATGTTCGAACTCGCCGCACGGCGCGCGGGCGTACCCGCCGAGCGCTGTGTCCTCGTGGACGACCTCCCGCACAACTGCGCGGGCGCCGAGGCCGCCGGATGGCGCTCGGTGCTCTTCACCGACGCCGAGACCGCCGGCGCCCGGCTCGAATCCCTGTGGGACAGCGCCGCATGAGCAAGAGGAGAGGCACATGACTCGCTCCGTACTGGTCACCGGAGGAAACCGGGGCATCGGACTGGCCACGGCGCGAGCCCTGGCCGACGAGGGCAACAAGGTCGCCATCACCTACCGCAACGGGGAGCCGCCCCCCGGTTTCTTCGCCGTACGGTGCGACGTGACCAGCGCCGACGACATCAGGGCGGCGGTCGAGGAAGTCACCATCCAGCAGGGCCCCGTCGAGGTGCTGGTCTCCAACGCGGGCATCACCCGCGACCAGTTGCTGATCGGCATGCCCGAGGACGACTTCCGGGCTGTGATGGAGACCAACTTCCAGGCCGCCGTCACCGTGACCCGGGAGGTCATCCCCGCGATGATCAAGGCGCGTTGGGGCCGGCTGATCTACATGTCGTCGATGAGCGGCATGGCCGGCGCCCCCGGCCAGACCAACTACGCCTCGTCCAAGGCGGCGTTGATCGGGTTCGCCCGCTCGCTCGCCATCGAGGTGGGCCGGCGCAACATCACCGTCAACGTCGTCTCCCCCGGCCTGATCGAGACCGACATGGTCCAGGACATCACCGACGCTCGCCGGGAGCAGGCACTGGCGCGAACCGCGCTGGCCCGCCCCGGCACCGCCGAGGAGGTCGCCGCGGCCGTCCGGTTCCTGGCCGGCGAAGACTCCTCGTACGTGACCGCGGGAGTCATCCCGGTCACCGGAGGCCTGGGCGCCGGGCACTGAGCCCGGCACCGGACGCCACAACCGTCCAGACCTCACGACCATCCAGACCTCACGACCATCCGGACCCAACAGCCGTCCGGACCCCACTGAACCCGGAGAGCCGGCAACCCGCCGCTGTCCACTCGTCACCACCAGGAGATATGAGATGAGCAAGGAAGCACTCGACCTCGCCATGGAGATGGGCAAGGTCTTCAACGACCTCGACGAAGAGGCCGCGCGCAAGTACATCGGCGCCGAGTTCGTCGACCACGAGGCGCCCCCCGGCACCCCGGGCGGCCCGCTCGGCTACCTCGGTACCGCCCGCTGGGTGCACAGCGCCTTCGAGGGCGCCACGTGGGAGCACCTGGACAGCTTCGCCGAGGGAGACCGCGCCGTGCTGCGGCTGCGCTTCACCGGCAAGCACGTCGGTGACTTCCTCGGCATCGAGGCCACCCAGCGCGACGTGGACGTCGAGCAGACGCACATCTACCGCATCGAGAACGGCCTGGTCGTCGAGCACTGGGGCTACCGACAGGACCTGCTGATGCTGTCGCAGCTCGGCGTCATCGCCCTCAAGCCGCCGGCCCGGCCCGCGTAACTCCCTTCGCCGATCCGATCAGCAGCCCCATCGCAAACCCATGTCGCGAACCCGCGTCGCAGAACACCCACGAGAGGACACGTCATGACCGCACAGACCGTCGAGCTGAGCACCGACCTGCGGGCACAGGTCGTCGACATCGTCAACGAGGAACTGGAGCTGGAGGACGGTGAGCTGACCGAGGACGAACACTTCATCGACGACTACGAGAGCGACTCCCTCACCCTCATCACGGTGGTCTCCCGCATAGAGAAGGAACTCGGCTTCGTCATACCCAAGGAGGATCTGGAGTCCCTGGTCACGCTGCGCGCACTCCTCACGGCCGTCGAGACGTGCGCGGCGCGGAATGTCTGAGTCGCCCCTGCGCCGGGTCGTCATCACGGGACTCGGAGCGGTCAGCCCGGTCGGCATCGGCGTGGAAGTCTTCGCCGACGCCGTCCGGGCGGGCCGGGTCGGCATCGCGCCGGTCCGCAGCTTCGACGCGACCCCGTTCCCCAGCCGCAAGGCCGCCGAGATCGACGACTTCGAGCCGACGGACATCCTGCGCCACCTCGCCCCGGACCAGTGGGGGCGCAGCGCACTGCTCGCGGCCGCCGCCTCCCGACTGGCCGTCCAGGACTCCGGCCTCGATCCCGACGCGCTCGCCGCGGCGCGGTCCGGCTCGATCATGGGCACCACCAGCGGGGAGTCCGCCGTGGGCCAGAGCCTGGGCGGCCAGTGGGTCGCCCAGGGGCTCAAGGGCCTCGATCCCCGCCTCGTCGGGCAGATGCCGGCCGGACAGATCGCGGGCGCGGTCAACGCCGAACTCGGCCTGTCCGGCGACGCCCAGACCATCCCCACCGCCTGCTCGGCCAGCAACTACGCGCTGGGGTACGCCTTCGACATGGTGCGCTCGGGCGAGGCCGACTTCATGCTGGCCGGCGGCGCCGACGCGGTGAACCGGCTGACCCACGCCGGGTTCTACGCCCTGGGCGCCATGGCCAAGGACCTGCCGCAGCCCTTCGACGCCAACCGCTCGGGCATCATCACCGGTGAGGGCGGCGCCGCGCTGCTCCTCGAACCGCTGGACCACGCGCTGGCCCGCGGCGCCCGGATCTACGCCGAGGTGCTCGGGTACGCCGCCAACTGCGACGCCTCGCACATGGTCCACCCGGACGCCACGAGCATCGCGGAGTGCATCGAGGCGGCCCACCGCAACGCCGGGGTCGCTCCGGAGCAGATCGACTACATCTGCGCGCACGGCACCGGCACACCGACCAACGACTCGACCGAGGTGCAGGCGGTCCGCCAGGTGTTCGGCGACCGGCTGCCGCCCATCAGCTCCATCAAGTCCATGCTCGGCCACACCATGGGCGCGGCCAGCGGGTTCGGCGCGATCGCCTGCTGCAAGGCGCTGGAGCTCGGCTTCCTGCCGCCCACGGCGAACCTCGTCGAGACCGACCCCGAACTGGGCCCCGGCGTGGACTGCGTCCCCGGCCGAGGACGGGACGCGCAGCCCCGGATCGTGCAGAACCACGGCTTCGCCTTCGGCGGCAACAACGTCATCACCATCCTCGGGAGGTACACGTGACCACGGCCGCACCCGTCAAGCCGCTGACCGTCGTCAGCGCCGGAGTGGTCTCCGGCGCCGGCTACGGGCTGGCCCCGCTGGCCCGGCTGCTGGACGGGAACACCGTGCCGGACCGGGCCGGAGCGCCCGGCGAGGAGAGG
The DNA here is from genome assembly GCF_005786655.1 of Streptomyces montanus. Classification (NCBI taxonomy): domain Bacteria; kingdom Bacillati; phylum Actinomycetota; class Actinomycetes; order Kitasatosporales; family Streptomycetaceae; genus Streptomyces; species Streptomyces montanus. The sequence continues at coordinate 194,879 of NZ_VBZC01000004.1, read as the reverse complement.
GGGTCCGACGCCGCGGCGGGCCTGGACACCGCTGGCCCGGACACCGCAGGCCCGGACACCGCGGGCCTGGACACGGCGGACTACCCGCCTCGGCCGGTCCGCCCGGTCCCCGGTTTCCGGCTCGCCGACCATCTGGGCCGCAAGGGCATCAAGTACCTGGACCGGCTCACCGGCCTCAGCCTGGTCGCCTGCAAGCAGGCACTGGAGGCGGCCGGACCCGGCCTCGGCGGCCCAGAGCTGAGCAGGACCGGTGTGGTGCTGGCCACCAACACCGGCAGCATCGCCGGCTACACCGACCTGCTGTACGAGACGCTCACCCTGGACAAGCCGTATCTCATCCACCCGGGCAAGTTCTCCAACAGCGTGATGAACTGCAGCGCCGGTCAGATGGCCATCCGGCACGGGCTGAGGGGCCTGAACGCCACGGTCGCCGGCGGCCGCAGCGCCAGCCTCTACGCCTTCCGGCACGCCCGGATGACGATGGCGGTGGGGTCTGCCGACCGGCTCCTCGTGGGCGGCAGCGAGGAGTTGAGCGCTCCCGTGGCCTGGGCCTGGCACCACGCCGGGACACTGCGCGAGCAGGCAGCGGTCGGTGAGGGCTGTGCCGTCTTCGTCGTCGCGGCGAACCCGTCCGCCGAGGACCGGGAGTCGGCGCTCGCGGAGCTGCTCGCCTGCGAGGTCGGCTACCACAACCGCGCCGGGAGCGCCGGCCGGGCCCCGGGCCACGGCGGGCTGACCAACGGCCTGGCCGCGGCCATCACACGGGCCCTCGACCGCAGCGGCGTACGGCCCGAGGACGTGGACACCGTGTCCCTGGGCGCCACCCACCACACCGGTCTCGAACGGATCGAGGAGCGCGCCGTCCGGCTCGCCCTGGGCCGGGAACCGGAACGCGTCCGGGTCACCGAGGTGCTCGGCGAGACCTACAGCGCCGGCGGGGCCATGCAACTCGCGGCCCTGCTCGCCCGCTGGCAGGGCGCGCCCGGCGGGACACCCCGGATCGGCCTGGTCACCTCGGTGGGCCATGACGGCAACGCGGGCGCGCTGGTCGTGCGCGGTCCGAACTGAGCGCGCACCACACCGGCTGCGCGGACCACACGGACTACGCGGACTAGGGAAGGGACGGTTGACCCGCATGGTGAGACAGGATGAGTTCGACGCCATCGTCGTCGGAAGCGGCATGGGCGGGCTGGTGTGCGCGGCCTATCTGGCGGCCGGCGGACGCCGGGTGCTCGTACTGGAGCAGCATGACGTGGCGGGCGGCAACAGCCATGTCTTCCGCCGCCGCCGGGCCTACGAGTTCGATGTGGGCGTCCACTACCTGGGGGACTGCGGGCCCGACGGGGTACTGCCCGCGATCTTCGCCGGGCTCGGCCTCGAAGGGCGGGTCACCTACCGGGAGATGGACCAGGACGGGTTCGACCGTATCGCCCTGCCCGGCCTCACGGTGGACGTCCCGCAGGGATGGCAGGGCTACACGAAGCGGCTGATGGAGGCGCTGCCCGGGGACGCCGCCGGCATCCTGATGTTCACCGACATCTGCGCCGCCGTCGCGGACGAGACGCGGGAACTGATGCTGTCGGACGGCGACCTGTCCGTGGCCGATCTCATGGCCCGCACCCCGGTCACGGCCCGCTGGGGACGCAGCACGGTGACGGAGCTGTTCGACCACTGCTCCCTCTCGCCGCGGGCCAGGACCGTGCTGGCCGCCCAGTCCCCCAACTACGGCATGGGCCCGCGCGACGCCGTCGTCTCCCAGCACGCCGCCGTCACCGACCACTACCTGCGGGGCGCCTACTACCCGCGGGGCGGTGGCCAGGTACTGGCCGCCTCACTGGTGGAGGCGCTGGAGGCGTACGGGGGTGAACTGCGCACCAGGAGCCGGGTCGGGCGCATCCTCGTCGAGGGCGGCAGGGTGACCGGGGTGGGGCTGGCCGACGGCACCGTCCTCAAGGCGCCCCTCGTGGTGTCCAACGCCGACTACACGAGGACCGTACGGGACCTCGTGGGCGAGGAGCACTTCGGCCGCCGGCTGGTGGCCCGGACCCGGCAGGCGGAGATGGCGCTGCCCTTCGCCACGCTCTACATCGCGCTCGACACGGAACTGCCCGCCCGCCCGAACGCCAATCTGTGGTGGTACCGCGACGGTGACATCGAGGCCGCGTACCGCCGGCTGGCCGAGGAGCGCATCGACCCGGTGCCGTTCCTCTTCGTCTCCTTCGCCTCCCTGAAGGAGCCCGGCGCCCGGCATGTCTGCCCGCCGGGTCACAGCAACTTCCAGGTGATGACGCTCTGTCCGCCCGGGTACGAGTACTGGGGTGTGCGCGAGGGCCCGGCGGCCGGTGAGCGCTACCGGCGCAACCAGGCCTACCAGGAGCGCAAGGCCTATCTGACCGAGGCGATGCTGAGCGCCGCGGAGGAGGCGCTGGGGCCCTTCCGCGACCACATCGTCCATCTGGAGACGGCGACGCCCATCACCCATGAGCGCTACACGCTCGCCACCGGTGGCACGCCCTACGGGCTGGCCCGCTGGGGCGGCGTGGGCAACCGACCCGACACTCGGAGCACGATCGAGGGCCTGCACATGGTGGGTGCCAGCACCCGCTACGGCAGCGGCATCACGGGCGCCGCCGTCGGCGGTATGGCCTGCGCGGCGCAGATCATGGACCGTCGGCTGCTGTCGGAGGTCCATCGGGGCGCACGCCTGGGCGCCCCGGAGCTGCTCCCGCCGCGGGCGACGGACTGGGACCCGCTGGCCGTCTCCCGGGGAGCGGGACGGCGTACCGCCCGCGGACTGGCTCGGATCGGCTGATCCGGACCGGGCTGCCCCGGACCGGGCTGCCCCGGATCGGCCGACCCGCCGGCTGACCCGGCCCTCCCCCGGTACGGGTGGTCAGCGGCCGTCGGCGAGGTGGGGCCGGCGGACGATCAGATGGGCGTCGATCGCCTTGTTGACCGCGTCCACCCGGGACACCGCCTCCAACTTCTCGAAGATATTGCGCAGATGCCGCTTGACCGTGCCCTCCGCGACCCCGAGCCGGTTGGCGATCTGACGGTTGCTCATGGCGTGCGCCACGAGCGTCAGCACCTCGCGCTCGCGCGGTGAGAGCCCGGCGGGCGCGGGCGCGAAAGCGTTCTGCCGGCCCTCCTGCTGGGGCACCGCGATGATGGTGTGCGCGTCCGCGCTGCGGGTGTTGCGGATGGCCGCCAACAGGGTCTCGTGGCGGGTGCTCTTGTGCAGATAACTCTTGGCGCCACGACGCAGCAACTCCTGGATGAGCTGCGGGTCGCCGTGCATGCTGAGGATCAGGATCTTCAGATCGGGCAGAGCCCGGCTCAACTCCGCGACCACGGTGGGCGCGTGACTGTCCGGCATCTCCACGTCGAGCAGCAGCACCTCCGCGTCATGCCGACGGGCCAGTTCCTTGATACGCGCCGGCTCGTCGGTCTGCGCGACCACCGTCAGGTCGCCCTCCGCGTTCAGCAGCTCGCACAGGGCGTTGCGCAGCAGGGAATGGTCGTCGACCGCGATGATCCGGATGGGGTCCGTCTCAGAGGCGGGCTGCGTCACGGTCGCCTCCGGCCAGGGGAAGGTTGAGGGTGACCAGCGTGCCGCGATCGGGTCCGCTCATGACTGTCACGGTGCCGCCGAACAGTTCGGCGCGCTCGTACAGGGACCGCAGTCCGTTGCCCATGCGCTCACGGGGGTCGAAGCCGACGCCGTCGTCCTTGACCCGGGCGACCAGTTGGCCGTCCTCCACGCCCACGCCGACGGTCACCGTGAAGGCGTGCGCGTGGTTGATCGTGTTGCGCAGGCACTCGCGCAGCATGACGAAGAGCGAGTCCCCCATGGTCACGGTCAGGCAGTCCACGTCGTCGTGGATGTCGAAGTGCACGACGGGGTGCGTGACGTTCGCGGCGACGAGGAAGGCGACGAGTGAGGCTTTCAGGCCGCGGGAGGTGTCGGTGTCGACGCGCAGCCCGGTCACGAGCTCCCGGGTGCTGATGACCGTCTCGACGAGGGTGTTCTTGAGGTTCTCGAGCCTCTCCTCCTGCGTCTGCTCGTCCTCGCCGCGCCGGCGCATGACGTCGAAGAGTTCGAGCTGCCGCAGGGCGAGGCTCGCGGAGTTGCCGATGTGGTCGTGGATCTGGCGCGACATGTCCCGCTGGTTCTGCCGGACGCTCTCCAGCTGTACGGCCGGCTTCTCCAGGCTGCGGTGGACGGCGGTGTGCAGATCGGTCAGGACCTGGGCGAGCCGCCAGCTGTCCGCGCGTCCCTGGAAGAGCTGGCACAGCGTCTTGGTGGTCACCTGGAAGAGGATCCGGGCCGCGTGGATGCACTGGATGGCCGCGTGGTCCCGCTCGTCCGCGGTGGCGTAGTCCGGCTGTGCGTCGAGGATGGAGACACCACCGGCCGGCAGCCGCCCGTAGCGCAGGGAGAACGCGCACTCCGAGAGGATCTCGCGGGCGTAGCGGCCGCTGTCGTGCCAGCGCTGGGAGTCGAGGCCGAACGGGCTGCGCTCCGCGAGGAGTCGTTGCCGGTAAACGTCGATCAGTTCGGACTGACGGGCGACGAATAAGGACGCCAGGTCGGGGTCATGGTTCCTTTTAGGCGTCTTGGGCGTCTGCCTGCTTTTGATATGGGGCGAGCTCACCGTCTGCCATTCCCCCCTGTAGTAGCAGCCTGGTGCCTCAATATATAGGTCCAGGCCTGCAGGGAAGATCTTACGAAGTGTGGGGAAAATCGCCTCGCGGATCCGTCCGCGTCCCGGATCGGCCGGCCGTCGATACGGGACGCGCGGCCGCGGAGAACCGGAAGCCGACCCTCCGTCCCGTTGCGGACGCGTGGGAGGGCGCGGGGCGGAGGGTGCGCCCGCGGACCGGCCGGCCGCCGGCACTCGCCGCGGGCACCGGAACGGAAGCACGCGGAGCCTCGCGCCCGATCACGGGACCGAACCGGGCAGCGCGGCAACGTCCCTGCACAGGACGGTCGTTCGGCGGACGTCGGCCCGCTTCCGCGCGCGGCGGAAGGCCGCCGCTTCCGAGGAAACGGCGGCCTTCGTCCGGAGTTGCTCAGATGCCCTTGGCCAGGTCCTCCAGCGGCTCCCGGTGCTGCGGGATCCAGCCCAGCTCGTCCTGCGCGCGGGTGGTCGCGAACTGCTGGTCCAGGAACAGCGCTTCCGCCAACGGGCCCAGCTTCTGGCCGAGTTCTTCGATCGACACCGAGCGAATCTGGCCGGAAATGCCCGCGGCGTGGCTGAGAGCCTCCGCCACCTCACGCGTCCGCACACTCTCACCCGGAACACCCAGGTACTGGCTGCCGGCCGGCGCCTTCAGCGCGCGGGCGTAGAGCGCGGCGATGTCGTCGACGTGCACGAGCGACCAGTGGGTGGAGCCGTCGCCCAGGTAGCCGATCGCGCCGGCCTGGACGCCCTCGCCGAGGAAGAACCCGGGAAGTCCGCCGGACCGCCCGTAGACGAGTCCGGGGCGGACGATGACCGGGTGCTTGCCCTGCGCGCGGGTGGCCAGCAACTGCTCCTCGAGCGGCACCCGCCAGGCGGTGATCATGGGGGGCGCGAACGGGGCGTCCTCGGTGACCGCGCCGTCGGTGTTGCCGTACGTCCAGCTGCCGCCCGTGTGGATGTAGGGGTTGCCGCCGACACCGTCGAGCAGGGCGTTCGCGGCGATCCTGTCCACCTCGCCGGAACGCTCGTCGCCGGTCAGCGCCAGGTGCACCACGGCGTCGGCGGCGGCGGCCGCCGCGCGCAGCGTGTCCGCGTCGGTCAGCTCGCCGAGTACCGGCCGCGCGCCGAGCTGCTCGACCGTCTCGGCCGACTTCTCGGACCGCACGAGCGCGGTCACCGAGTCGCCCTGGTCGGCCAGTACGCGCAGCAGGGAGCGGCCGATGTATCCCGACCCTCCGGTGACAAATACCTTCATGGGATTTCCCTCTCGATTGGGGGTGTTGCCGTGGGGAGACCCGCGGCAGTCGACGGGGCCCGGCTCGGGTCAGCCGAAGGCCACGCCGCTGAACAGGGCGCACAGCGCCAGTCCTTGGAGCACGACGCGCACATTGATCACGCTGTCCCAGGTCAGTTGCAGCTGACGGGCCCCTTGCGCCGTGGTGCCGGCCACGGCGGCGGCGGTCAGCCGCTTGTTCACCGGGGCGCTGACGCGCCCGTAGATGACCAGCCAGACGATCAGCAGGACGAGGGCCACCGCCCCCGAGGCGACGGCGGTGGTGCTGCCCGCGAACACGGCCGCGACGGTGGTGAGCGCGGTGGCGACGACACCGGCCACGCCCGGCACCGGCAGCCGCTTGTCGCCGTACAAATGGATGAATCCCATGGCGCTGCTGAGGACTTGGTCGTCGACGCGGGCCATGGCCGGCCGCTGGACCACCGCGGAGAACACGTCGGTGCCGTAGATCACCGCGACGGCCAGCAGGGCGACGCCGGTCAGGATTTCGTGGAGCACGTTCACTGGGCGGTGTCCTTACGCGTGAGCTTCGGCGGGGCGCTCCAGGAGTGGCCCGGCGCGCGGTCGGCGGCGGCGTCGACCTGCTGCCAGGGATCGGTCCCGTGGATGTCGTCGGCCTGCTCGCGCAGCCACTGGTCGAAGGGGTTCTCCGCGGCCGCCCAGAGCTGGGCGACCCGGGCGGGGTCCCTGGCCTCGAAGTAGACGGCGACCTGCGCGCCGTCGCTGCCGGGGACGACGGTGAAGACCTCGTGGCTGATGCCGAGGCGGCGGCGGGACGCCTCGTACTCGCGCAGCCGCGGACCCGACAGTTCGCTGATGAGCCGGTGCCAGGCGTCGGCCCTGCCCGCCCGCAGCGGCACCAGACGCACCACCGGGGTGTCGCCCTTGCGGGCCGTGCGGCGCCCCTTGGCCGGGGCGAACATCCGCATCCCGAGCTGGGCGAACATGTTGGACGCCACGCCGACCGCCCAGCGCTCCGCGATCAGCCCGTCCTGCAGGCGCCAGATGACGATTCCGGTGGACTCGATGGTGCGGCCGGTCGGCGCCATGCCCAGGAGTTCACCGAGGTGGGTTCCGTGCCAGGTGTTGTGGATGACCACATGGTCGCCGTGGGCACTCATGTCCTCGATGACGACCTTGAGGTCGGGGAAGGCCGTACGCAGCCCCGCGATGGTGTACTTGACGCCCTCGGCGCCCTCGGGGGCGCCCGGGAGTCCCTCGTGGTCGATGATGTCCGGCCGGTAGATCTCGTCCACGACCGAGAAATCGCCCTGGTTGACGAACTCGTCGAAGACGCGGCGGATGGTCGCCTTGTTCTTCTCTGTATTGCTCTTCTCCGTGCTGCTCTTCTCCGTGCTGCTGGCTTCCGCGTTGCTCGTTTCCGCGTTGTTCTTTTCCGTGCTCTGCTTCGTGGACACGGTCACCATGACGGTCCCTCCTTCTGTGCGGTCGTGTGCGCCATGGCTCAGTGCTGGTCCTGCAGGGCGCGCTCGCGCCAGCGGGTGCCGTAGGCGACGTGCTCCTTCTCGGCCGCGGCGAACGCGACGCGGGTCCAGGCCGCCTTCATGAGCTTGTCGCGGACCCAGACGGCCAGCGGGTTCTCCAGCGCGCCGGCCCTGCCGATGCGTGCCGCGAGCAGCTGCATGGGCGCCGTACGGGTGCGCCGCTCGGCCTCGTAACCGCGCAGCGCGCCGACGACGTCGTTCTCCGTGCTCGGGTGGCTCAGGTGTTCGGCGAGGACCAGGGCGTCCTCGATGGCCAGGCACGCGCCCTGGCCGATGTTGAAGCTCACGGCGTGCGCGGCGTCGCCGAGCAGCGTCACCCGGCCGTTGCCCCAGACGGGGTCCGGTTTACGTTCGATGACGTCGTTGCGGATGATGCTGTCCGGGTCGGTCGCCTCCAGGATGCGGGCGACCGGGTCCACCCAGCCGTGGTGCCGGGACCGCAGCATCCGCAGGGTGTCCTCCCCGGTGCCCTGGTCGCGGCCGCCGGCCGGCCCGTTCGCCACGCTCATCCAGTGCACGACGCCGGGTGCGATGTCGTAGTACGTGAAGCGGGTGCCGCGGCCGAACAGGCCGAGGAAGCTGCCGGGCGGAATCTCCTCGGGGCCCAGCTTCGCGTGGCCGCGCCAGGCGATGTAGCCGGTGTAGTGCGGCGGTTCGGGGCCGAGGAGCTGACCGCGCACCGCCGAGTGGATGCCGTCCGCGCCAATGAGTATGTCGCCGCGCTCCTCGGTGCCGTCGGCGAACCGTACGGTCACCCCGTCCGGGTCCTGGGTGTAGCCGGTCACCTCGGCGCCGGTGCGCACCGGCGCGACAAGGGCGTCGCGCATGATGCCGTGCAGCTCGGAGCGGCCGATGGCGACCGTCGGCTGCCCGTATTTGGCGACGAACTCGCCGACCGGCCAGTCGCCGATGGAGTTGCCCCGCCAGTCGGCGAACGAGCAGATGTCCTGGGCCGGAGCGGTCTTGCGGACCTCGTCGGCCAGTCCCAGATACTCCAGGGCCAGCATGCCGTTGGTCCAGATGTGCAGGCCGGCGCCGCCGTCGCGCAGCCGCGGCGCGCTCTCGAACACGGTGGATTCGATGCCCTGTTGCTGCAGGGCCAGCGCTGTGGCGATGCCGCCTATGCCGCCGCCGGCGATCAGCGCCCGGCGTATGCGCGGTGCGGACACGGTGTTCTCCTTCACGTGGGTGGGATGGTCGGGGATCGGGCGGGCGGTCCGTCGGGCGGTCAGCCGTCGAGGTGGGCCATGGCGTCGGCGGGGTAGCGGTCGCCCGCCGTGACGCCGGGCGGGGCGATGCGCTCGATCTCCGCGAGCGCGTCGGCGGAGAGGGAGACGTCGACGGCGCCGAGGTTCTCCTCCAGGTACTTGCGGCGTTTGGTGCCCGGGATGGCGACGACGTCCTGGCCCCGGGAGAGCACCCAGGCCAGCGCGAGTTGGGTGGCGGAGATACCCAGGAGCTGGGCGAGCGTCGTCAGCGCGTCCACGACGGGCAGGTTGCGCCGCAGGTTGTCCTCGGCGAAGCGCGGGGAGAAGCGGCGGAAGTCGAGGCCCTGCGGAATGTCCTGCTGGCTGCGGATGCCTCCGGTGAGGAAGCCGCGGCCCAGCGGGCTGTAGGCCACGAACCCGATGCCCAGTTCGCGCACCGTGTCCAGTACGCCGTTGGTCTCGACGTCCCGGGTGAACAGCGAGTACTCGGTCTGGACGGCGGCCAGCGGGTGCGTCGCGTGGGCCCGGCGGATGGTCCCCGCGGACGCCTCGGAGACACCGATGTGGCGGACCTTGCCCGCCGCGACCAGTTCGGCCATGGCGCCGACGCTCTCCTCGACCGGCACGGCCGGGTCGATCCGGTGCAGGTAGTAGAGGTCGAGGTGGTCGGTGCCGAGCCGGCCGAGGCTGCCCTCGACGGCTTGCTTGATGTACTCGGGGCGGCCGTTGAGGGAGCCGGTCAGCTTGCCGTCGGCGCCGATCTCGTTGCCGACCTTCGAGGCCAGGACGACCTGGTCGCGCCGGCCGCGGACGGCTCTGCCGACGAGTGCCTCGTTGGTGAACGGCCCGTACATGTCGGCGGTGTCCAGCAGGGTCACCCCGGCTTCCAGGGCCCGGTGGACCGTGGCGATCGCCTCGGCCTCGTCGGAGTCTCCGTAGCCGAAGGTCATGCCCATGCAGCCGAGTCCCTCGGCGGAGACCGTGACTCCGTCCCGGCCCAGTGTGCGTTGTTCCATCTCTGCCTCCGTGGCGGTCTGTTCGCGTGCCTGTTCTTCGGGTGCGGGGCCGGTCAGGCCGGGACGGCCGCGGACTTGAGCTCCTGCAGAACCTCGAAGAGGTTGGTCTGGTCCCAGTGCTCGGCGAACAGGCCGTCCTCGAGCCGCCAGATGTCGATGGAGTGGATCCGCACCGTGCGGTGCGTCGCCGGTATGCCGAGGAACTCGCCCTGGTGGGTGCCCACGTACTCGAAGCGGCCCGCGACGCGGTCCCCGGAGATCACCAGGTCCTTGGCGGTGGCGGTGATGTCGGGGAACGCGGCGAAGACGCCCTTCCAGAAGGTCCGGTTGGCCTCGCGGCCGTCGGGCACCACCGGGTTGTGGTCGATGTGACCGATCGTGCAGTGCGTGTCGACGCGGTCGGCGTCACGGGTGTTGACCATGGCGAGGAAGTCCTCGACGGCCGGGTGGGTGGTCATCGGCATGTGCTTCTCATCCCTCGTGTTCTGGATCTGTCGGCGGGGGCGTGGCGGAGCGGTGCGGGGCGTGGCGTGGTGAGGCGAGGCGAGGTCAGGCGGCCGCGTAGGCGGGGGTCTGCCAGGTGAGCGAGAGGCCCGTGTAGACGTAGCGGCTGGCCTCGATGCCGAGCAGGACGACCTTGTGGCCGGGCCGGATACGGCCCGACACCCAGGCGGCGTCCAGGGCGAGCGGCACGGCGGCGGAGCCGGTGGCGCCCACCTCGGCGAGGTTCTCGACGATCTTTCCGTTCAACGCCTCGTCGTCGGCGGCCGAGAGACCCGCGTCCTCGTACTCGCGGGCGAAGTAGTCCGCGTTGCCCTCGGGCAGCACCAGCGCGTCGAGGTCGCTCAGCGACCAGCCGGAGCGGGCCGTCATGTCCTGCACGGCCGTGACGAAGACCCGGGGCGAGAACGTCGTCGTGCCCGGCACGTCGACCTTCATGTCGATCAGCCGCTTGCGCTGCAGCTGCTCCTGCTGGGACACGTCGGTGCCGCCGCCGATGATCTCCATGCCGGGCTTGCGCAGGCCGCCCATGCAGGCGTTGACGAAGGCGAAGTCGTCCCGGTGACCGGCCTCGGCCGGTTCGGCCCGCAGCAGTACGGCGCCGGCCCCGTCACCGAACGTGTAGAGGGTCAGCCGCTCGCGCATACGGACCTTGAAGGGGTCCTTGCCGAGGAACATCGGGGCCATCAGCGGGGAGATCGCCTCGCTGCCGATCACCAGGGCGGTGCGCGCCGTGCCGTCGGCGAGCTGGCGTCGCGCGATGTCGAGGGCCTGGACCCAGCCGGCGCAGGCACCGCGTACCTCGATGGCGGCGCACCGTTCGAGACCGAGGTAGTGCTGCACGGTCGTGGCGACGTTCGGCAGCAGGTATTCGGGGCTCGCGGTGCACACCACCAGGAGGTCGATCTCGTCGGCGCCGACACCCGCCCGCTCCAGTGCCTGGCGCCCCGCGGCCTCCGCCATCCGGCTGTTGGAGGTCAGGTGCCTGCCGGTGACCGTGTCGATCATCCAGTGCCGGGTCTCGACCTCGATGCCCGCGAGGACGTCGTCCGGGAGCGGGCCGACGATCTTCTCCAGTGCGGCGTTGTCGATCGGGTCACCGGGGACATGGCCACCGGTGGACAGGATCTTCACGCTGAGGTTCTCGGCCGTCTCGGGGCGCACGGTGGTGCCGGTCATCGGGCGGACTCCATTCGGGAGGTCGGGAAGGGGGCGAGCACGATCGACGTGTGAGTGCCGCCGAGCGAGGAGCTGTTGATCAGGGCCGGGCCCGCCGCGGGGCCTTGCCGCCAGGAGCCGATGGCCAGGACCGCGGCCAGCTGCGCACCGGCGCCCACCGGCTCGCCGAGCGACCGCTTGGGCGTACGGACCGGCACCTCGGCGCCGGCCAGGAGCCGGCCGATGGCCGCTTCCTCCGGCCGGTCCACGGCGGCCAGGCCCGCGGCGTTGGCCCACACCCCGGTCAGCTCGCCGGGGGTGAGGCCCGCGTCCGCGAGGGCGGCTCGCATGGCCCGCTCGACTCCGTCGCCCGAGGGGTCCCAGCGGCCGATGCCGGCCGCGTCGGAGACCGTCGCGTGGGACAGCACCGCCGCGTGGACGTGCGCGCCACGCTCCCGGGCCGCTTCCGCGCGCTCCAGGACGAGGGCTATGCCGCCCTCGGCCAGGGTGTAGCGGCGGCCGGACGGCGAGCCGAACAGCGGGATGCTGCGGTAGCCGTCCAGGGCGCCGGGCGAGAAGGCGTCGGCCGCGACCACCACGATGCGGTCGGCCCGCCCGGCGCGGAGCAGATCGTGGGCGACGCCGAGCGCGGCGGCGCCCGCGGCGTGTGCCGAAGTCAGGGTGGAGGTGGGGCCCTTGACGCCCAGCACCATGGCGACCTGGCCGGCCGCCGCGTTGTGGACGGTGTTGGGGAAGACGCCGGGGTTGCCCAGAGCGGGTCCGCCGCTGAGCACCGGGAGGAAGAAGCGCTCGTTGCTGTCCACCGGACCGATGCCCGTACCGAGCACCACACCGGTCGCCGCGCGTTCGCCGGCGTCGCTCACCCCGGCGTGTTCCAGGGCGGTGCGGCAGGCGGCGACGGCGAGTTGGGAGAGCCGGTCCATGCGGCGGCGCTCCTTGCGGGTACCGGCCGCGTCCGGGTCGAACACGGCCCGGGCGACGCGCAGTCCGTCCTCGGCCGCGCCGGGCCGCGTGCCCTCGTCGAACGCCTGCCACAGGGCCTCGGCGCCGTCGCCCGCGGCGGTCAGCGCGCTGAACCCGGTGACGACCACGTCGTCGGGGCGGTGGGCGGCGGGCTCCTCGAAGACGGCTCCGGGACGGGCGTAGGCGATCGAGGCGTTGGCGCCGCCGAAGGCGAAGTTGTTGGACAGGGCGACGTCGAGGTCCATCGGGCGCCCGGTGCCGGGGACCGGGTCGAGACCGCACTGCGGATCGGTCTCCGTGAAGCCCGCGGTGGGCGGGGCGATCTGGTCGCGCAGGGCGAGTACTGTCGCGATGCCCTCGACCGCTCCGGCGGCCCCGAGCAGATGGCCGACCATGGACTTCGTACTGCTCAGGGCGGTCTTCTCGGCGGCTTCCCCGAGGGCGAGGCGGACCGCGTTGCTCTCGGCGGAGTCGTTCTTGGGGGTGCCGGTGCCGTGTCCGTTGACGTAACGCACGTCCTCGGGTGCGAGTCCCGCGGATTCGAGCGCCCCGCGGATCGCCCGGGCCGCCCCCTCGCCGTCCGGGTGCGGGGCGGTGGGGTGGTAGCCGTCGGCCGACAGCCCGTAGCCGAGGACCTCGGCGAGTACGGGCGCGCCCAGTTGCCCCGCGACCCGCGCCGAGAGCAGGACGAGCATGCCGCTGCCCTCGCCGAGCGACAGCCCGGAGCGGTCCTTGGAGTAGGGCGCGGCGGGCTCGGTGGCCAGCGACTCCAGGCTGCTGAAGCCGGCGAACGCGGTCTCGGTGAAGGCGTCGCTGCCGCCGACCAGCATGGCGTCCGCGCGGCCCGCCCTCATCACTTCCAGGGCGTGCGCCACGGCGTGGGCGCCCGAGGCACAGGCGGTGTTCACCGAGAGGACCGGGCCCTTGACGCCGAACGCGGCGCCGAGCGCCTCGGCCGCCGCCTGGGCCGGTACGAAGGTGTAGCGCCGCCAGTCGGGCTGTTCGCCCATGGCCCGTGCGCGCAGGGCGTGTTCGGCGCTGCGCCAGCCGCCGTTGCAGGTGCCGTACGCGATGCCCCAGCGTTCCGCCGGGATCTCGACGCCCGGGGTGAGCCCGGTGGCCTCCATCGCCTCCTCGGCCGCGACCAGCGCGAAGTCGACGGAGGGCTCACGGACTTCGTCGTCCGAGCTGTAACGGTGGCGGCGTGGGCGCGGGGTCTCGGTGACCTCGCCGCCGATACGGGTCTGGTAGCCGTCCATGGGCAGGCCCCGCACCGGGCGGATGGCGACCTTTCCGGTGCGGACGCCGTCCCAGAACGCTTCGGCGGAGCCCCCCTGGGAGGTGATCGCGCCGACGCCGGAGACCACCACCCGCACGACGCCGGAAGACATGTTGTTGTCCATGTGCCTGACTCCTCCTGACCTGGGCCTGCTGGTTTCGCGGGTGGGTTCCGCCGGAACGCCGTACGGACTGGGGCTCGTCACGGTCTAGGCCGGCCGGGACAGTGCCAGGGCGACGGCCTGGCCCTCGATGCCGCGGGCCAGGGCGAGGGCCGTGGCGGGGTGTGCGGCGGTGCGGGCATCGCCGCGCACCAGGTCCATGTCGCAGGCGGCGTCGGGGGATTCGAGGTGGGCTGTCGCCGGGATGTCGCCGTGGTGCAGGGCGAGGGCCGAGAACACGACGTTCAGTGCCCCCGCGCCGCCGACCAGATGTCCGGTCTGCGGCTTGACGCAGCTGACCGGCACCGACCGGGAGGCCTCGCCGAGCACGGTGCGCAGCGCCGCGGTCTCACTGCGGTCCCCGATCTTGGTCGCGGCTCCGTGCGAGGCGATGTAGCCGAGGTCGGCGGGGTTCAGCCGGGCGTCGTCGAGGGCGCGCCGCACCGCCCGGGTGAGGCCCCGGCCCTGCGGGTCCGTGGCGGGCGGCGTGCGTGCGTCGTGGCCGTTGCCGACGCCGCTCACCTCGGCGTAGATCCGGGCGCCGCGGGCGCGCGCGGCCTCCTTCTCCTCCAGGACGAGGACGGCGCCGCCCTCGCCGAGCACCGCTCCGCTGCGGTTCTGGTCGTAGGGCCTGAAGGCGGCGGCGCCCAGCTCGTTGCGGGTGGTGAGGACGCCGATGCGGTCCAGGTGCGTCATCGACCACCAGCTGGTCGCGTCGTCGTAGCCGCCCGCGACGATCCGGTCCGCCTCGCCGCGCCGGATGGCGCGGGCGGCGCGGGCGATCGCGGTGGCGCCGGCGTCGGCCGTCCCGGCGAAGAAGGCGTTGACGCCGCGGATGCCGAAGGTCTGCGAGACGTGGAAGACCGCGCCGGGCTGCAGCCCTTCGACGAAGAAGAGCGGCGGCATGATGGTGTCGGCGGTCTCGCCGAGCAGCTTCATGTCGGGGGTGCCGTCGGGGCGGCGCACGGCGCGCAGCCCCGAGATGAGCTGTCCCATCCGGCCCATCGACTTGTTGCCGCCGAGGAACAGGCCGGTGCGGCCGCCCAGTTCGTTGCTGGTGTCGATGCCGGCGTCGCGCAGGGCCAGGGTGGCCGCCGCGAGGCCGAGCTGGTCGCCGCGGTTCATGGTGTTGAGCTGGCGCCTGGAGGCGAAGCGCGCCGGGTCGAACCCGTCGATCTCCGCGCCCAGCCGGGTCTGCAGATGGGAGGTGTCGTATTCCTGGATGGGGCGGATGCCGCTGTGGCCTTCGAGGAGCGCCTTCCAGTTGGTCTCGGGCCCTTCGCCGAGCGCGGTCAGCAGCCCGATGCCGCTGATCACGACCTGGCGTCCATTGCCGCTCATCGCTGCTCCTTGAGGGAATCGGTGGCTGTGGCCGGTGCGGAGGGCCGGCGCACCACGGTCAGCGTCCGGATGGTGGCGACCGGCGTTCCCGCCACCTCCGCCGTGATCTTGAAGTGGATCGTGTCGTCGCCGTCGCGGCCGGTGAGTTCGGCGTGGATCGACACCTGGTCACCGGGCCTGACCGGTCGCCGCCAGCGCACCCGGGTCGCTTCCTTCAGGCGCCAGCCGTACGCGGCCGGCGGCGCGGCCAGGACGGCCACGTCGACGGCGGTGGCGACGAGCAGCACGCCGGGCAGGATGGGAAACCGCGGGAAGTGGGTGGCGAAGACCTCGAGGGTGTTGGGGATGTTCCGCAGTGCCACGGCGTCCACGCCGGGCCGTACCCGGACGCCGGACAGGGCGGCGTGCACGGGGTGGCCGGTGACTTGGGGGGTGACGACCCCGCTCATCGCTGTGCCGTCGCTCATCGCGCTGCCTCGTAACGGCCCACGACCAGGCTGATGTTGGTGCCGCCGAACGCGAAGGCGTTGATCAGGGCGTGCTTGACCGGCTGGTTGCGCGCGGTGTTGGGCACATAGTCCAGATCGAGCTTGCGGTCGGGGTGGGTGAGGTTGATGGTGGGGGGCACCAGCGAGTTCTGGATGGCGCCCACGGCGGCGAGCACGTTGAGCGCGGCGCCGGCCGATGTCAGGTGCCCGGCCATGGACTTGGGCGAGCTGATGACCAGGCGTGTCGCGTCGTCACCGAACAGCTTCTTGATCGCGGTGGTCTCGGACAGGTCGTTGCCGTGGGTGCTGGTGCCGTGCGCGACCACGTAGTCGATGGCTTCGGTGCCCACGCCCGCGTCGTTGACGGCGCCGGCCATCGACTCGATCGCGCCGGAGCCGTCCGGCGGTGAGTCGGTGATCCGCCAGGCGTTGAGGCTCGATCCGTAGCCGAGGATCTCGGCGTGGATGTGCGCGCCGCGGGCCAGCGCGGACTCCAGTTCCTCCAGGACGAACAGCACGCCGCCCTCGCCGAGGACGAAGCCCGACCGCTCACCGTCGAAGGGCCGGCTGGCCGTCTGCGGGTCGTCGTTGTAGCGGTCGGTGAGCGCGCCGAGCAGGCTGAAGCCGAGTACGTCCATCCAGGAGGTCAGCGAGTCGTAGCCGCCGGCCACCATCAGGGTGGCGTCGCCCTCCTGGATGGCGCGGAACGCCTCGCCGATGGCATGGCCCGAGCCGGAGCAGGCCGTACTGACCCCCATGAGGGGACCCGTCGCGTCGATCAGCCGCGCGATCGCGGCGGCCGGCACGTTCTGGCTGAACTCCAGTGTCTGGGACGGCGAGTAGGGGATGAACGCGTTCTCGTCGCCGGTGCTCTCGCGCAGTTCGCCCACGTCGAGCAGCCACTGCAGTCCCGGCCTGCCGACGCTGGCGCCGACGGAGACACCCATGTCCTCGCTGTCGTACGTGTCGCGGTCGACACCCGCGTCGCGCAGCGCCTCCTGGGCGGCCGCGAGCCCGAACTGTCCCGGCCGGGACAGATGCCGCAGGCCGACCTCGCGCGGCACCAGGTCCTTCAGCCGGAAGTCCTTGACCTGCCCGGCGATCCGTACCTGGAACCCCTCGGTCTCGATGGTCGTCAGTTCCCCGACGCCGCTGCGGCCGGTGGCGAGGCCGTCCCAGGTCGTGGGGGCGTCGTTGCCGAGCGGGGTCACCGCCCCCATTCCGGTGATCACTACACGCTTCATCGCAGCACCTCCGTGCGCAGCAGTTGCCGGCCCATCAGCTCGGTGTCCGCGGGGTCCTCGAGCTGGTCGCTGGCGAGCGCGGCGCACATCACGCCGGTGGCCTCCAGGACCGTGCGGTCGCCGACCCGCACGGTGCCGTCCAGGGTCACGGCCGTCTCGTCGAACGAGACGAACCGGACATCGAGATCGAGTACGTCGCCCGGCAGCACTTCGTCGTGCCACCGCACGTTCGCGGCACTCGCCAGCGCGGCGCGCCGCTTGTAGCCGGTGCTCAGGAGCAGGAGCCAGGTGCCCGCCTGGGCGAGTGCCTCCAGCACCAGCGCGCCCGGCATCACGGGGCCGTGCGGCGTGGGACTCCAGTACGGCTCGTCGGCGGTGGTGACCTTGTGGCCCCGCAGACGCGCCCCGGACTCCCAGTCGTCGATCTGGTCGATCAGATGGAATCGCATGGGTCGTCTCCCTCCCTCTCCTTTGGCTGCTTGGGCTGGTTGGGCTACTTCGGCCGGCCGAGGCCGAGTTGACCGGCCCAGCCGCCGTCGACCCGCAGCAGCTCACCGGTGATGTACGAGGAGTCCTCACCGGCCAGGAAGGACACGGCGCCGGCCACCTGCTCGGCCGTCGCGAACTCCCGGAAGGGCAGCTGGCGTTTGATGGTCTTGCCGCCGTCCTTCTCCAGCAGGCCGCCGATCAGGTCGGTGGCCGTGAAGCCGGCGAGGACCGCGTTGACCCGGACGTCGAAGCGGGCCAGTTCAATGGCGGCCGCGCGGGTGAAGGCATTCACCCCGCCCTTGGAGGCCGAGTAGTTGGACTGTCCGATCCACCCGCCCTCCCCCATGACCGAGGAGATGTTGATGACGTTCCCCTCGCGCTGTGACATGAAGTGCTCGGTCACGGCGCGGGTGCAGTGGTAGACCCCGCCGAGATTGACCTTGATCACCTCCCACCAGTCCTCGGCGGGCTGGTCGTAGAGGAGTCCGTCCTGGGCCACCCCGGCGTTGTTCACCAGGATGTGCAGGCCTCCGAGGCCGTCCGTGCCGTCGATGGTGCGGCGCACCAGCTCCGCGGCCTCCTCGGCGTCCGACACGTCGGCCGCCAGGGCGACGGCCCGGCCGCCCCGGGTGGTGATCTCCTCGACGACGCGCTCGGCCTCGTCCTTGCGGGAGCGGTAGTTGACGGCGACCGCGGCGCCGTCGGCCGCGAGGCGGAGCGCGATGGCCCGCCCGATGCCTCGGGAGCCACCGGTGACCAGGGCGACCCGGCCTTCGAGCGTCATGACTCGTTCTCTCCTTCGGGCGTGCACACCAGCAGTGCCTGGGCCATGGCGAGACCCGCGCTGTGTGTCATCGAAATGTCGAGTTGCTGCATCCCCAGCCGGGTCGCCGTCGCGGCGACCTCGCCGTACAGACGGGCCCTGGGGCGGCCCGCGACGTCGTTGACGACCTCGATGTCGGTCCACTCCATGCGGGGCCCCATGCCGGTACCGAGTGCCTTGAGTACGGCTTCCTTGGCGGCGAAGCGTGCGGCCAGATGGACGCCGGGGTGACGTCTGCGCCGGCAGTAGGCCCACTCCCTCGCGGTGAACACCTGCTCCCGGAACCCGGGGTCGGCGAGCGTCAGCTCCTCGATCCGGGCGATCGCGATCACATCCGTGCCGACACGGATCCGTGGCAGGCGGGGGCGGCCGTCGGCCGGCCGCCCCACCGCTGCCTCACGCCGCGGCAGCGGCGACGGAGGCACGTTCGGCGACCAGGTCCGTCAGGTTCTGCACGGTGAAGAGGGTCAGCACCTCGTCGGCGACGAGCTTCCCGGCGAGCGCGTCGGTGTCGATCTGCGGCAGAACCTGCTTGAGCTGGGCGAGTCCGGTGGCGGTGATGACGTCGTCCTCGGTGGCGAACTCCTCGTCGGGTATGCCGCCCTGGATGATCTCCGTCAGGTCGGCCATCTTGATCTTCACACCGGAGGTGCGCTCGATCCGGAACAGGATGTCCAGCAGATCGATGGACTCGGCGTCCAGGTCGCCCAGGAGCGTGGCATCGGGCACGACCTCCTCGGTGTCGAGGCCGAGCGCCTCGGCGATGGCCTCCTGCACGATGCCGCTGAGTTCGTTCGCGTTGTTCGCCATGGGGGTACTCACCTTTTCTTGATCGGAGAATGTCGTACGGACAGTTCGTACGGATAAAACGGATCAGGCTGGTTCAGGGGTTGTTCAGGCGGGTACGGGCGCGGCGGGCGCAAACACGTCGACCAGCGAGCCGAGGCGCCGCTCGTCGCCGGAGCTGCGTACCCGTGCGTCCGGGTCGGTGCGGCGGACCAGGCCGCTCAGCACCCGGCCGGGCCCCACTTCGGTGTAGGTCTCGACGGGGAGCTGCTGGGCCCTGCGCACCACGTCCACCCAGCGGACCGGGCCGCTGAGCTGACGGCGCAGCAGTTCCCGTGCGTGCTCGCCGTCGCGCAGGTAGTCACCGGTCACCGAGCTGATGACGGGGAGCACCGGGTCCGCGAAGGTGTGGGCGTCCAGTTCGGCGGCGAACTCGCCTTCGATGGCGTTCATGAGCGAGCAGTGGAAGGGGGCACCCACCTTCAGCGCCACCACCTTCTCCGCTCCCGCGGCCAGCGCGGCACGGCCCGCGGCCTCGACGGCTTCCGCCTCCCCGGAGAGCACGGTCTGCAGCGGTTCGTTGAAGTTGGCCACCTCGACCAGGCCCGTCTGCCCGGCCTGGTCACAGATCTGGATCACCTGCTCGGCGGCCAGTCCGAGCACGGCGGCCATCGCGCCGGGCCGCTGCCGGGCCACCTCCGCCATCAGCCGGCCGCGTACCTGAACGAGGCGCAGCGCCGACTCGGGCTTCAGGACCCCGGCGGCCACGAGTGCCGCGTACTCACCCAGGCTGTGCCCGGCCACGGCGTCGGGCGCGCAGCCCGCCTCACGGAGGACCTGCCAGGTGGCGAGGCTCGTCGCGAGGATCGCGGGCTGGGTGATGTCGGTGGCGGCGAGTTCCTCGGCCGTGCCGGTGGTGCAGAGCGCGGAGAGGGGGATCCCGAGTGCGGCGTCCGCGGCGGTGAACACCTGCCGGGCGGCGGGGTGCCGCTCCAGCAAGTGACCGGCCATACCGGCCCGTTGAGACCCCTGCCCCGGGAACATGACCAGGTCGGCAGAGCTGTTCGAGTTCATCAGTGGAGATCCTTCGGTACCTTGTGGCCGGCCTCGCACGGCGCGGCCCGGCAGAGAGTGCGGGGCCGTACGGCGTGCCGTGTCCGGTGGGGGTCCAGCCCCTTCGCGGGCTTTTTCGGTGACACCGATGCGATCGGGCGGGTGCGGTCCTGTACGGCTGCGATCGGGCGGGTGCGGTCCTGTACGGCACTGCCCTTCGAACTTAGGCGGACGGTCCGGCCGTGCCCAGCCTGTCCAATGTGCAGGGGGCATGCCTCCTTAGAGGCATCGGGGCGGTCAACCGACCTTGATTTTCAGGCTGTTGGCGCGCAGGTCGACGCCCTGGCCCCAGAGCCGGCTGCCGGCCTTGCTGGTCTCGTCCACGAAGGTCTGGGCGGCCGGGGCGCCCTGGCGCGGGTTGTAGTAGAAGCCGTCGGTCGAGTCGAGGCGCACCAGGCCGCGTCCCTCCGTGCCGGCCCCGTCGAGCATGCTGAACGAGCCGAGACCGCAGGTGAGTTGCTTGGGACGGACGGCTTCCTGGGTGCCGCCGTGGTCGATCTGGAGGTACTTGCGGTCCAGCTCCATGGTTCCGATCTTGTTCACCGTCAGCACGGTGGTGCCGTTCAGCTTCCACTGGGCCCGGGTGCCGCCGTTGTCGACGACGACCTTCGTGGTGACCCAGGCACCCTTGGTGATCTTGGCGACGGGCACGGCGTAGGTGAAGGCGGCGTAGCTGGTACCGGGGAAGCGCAGCCGCTCGTAGAAGGCGTAGACGGTGTTGTTGGTGATGTGGAAGTCCAGCACCATGCCGGTCTGCAGGTCCGCCGCGACCATGCCGGCCGAGCCGAGCCTGATGTCACCCTGCGGGTCGCTGACCGCGCTGCCGAAGGGGTGCTTCTCCATGTTCCGTGTCTGGACCGACACGTTGGCCTCGCAGGACCACTGCCCGGTCGCCGGGGTGTCGTAGCCGGGGTAACCGGTGGTGCCGTTGTGCCGGGGGTAGGCCAGCCACTTCATGTGGTCCTTGTCGCCACCGCCGCCGGCCGCCTGCTGGCCCGTGGTGTAGGCGAAGGCGGGCTCGCCCGTATTCGGATCGGTGCCGGTCGGCACCACCTTCAGGCCCTGCGACGAGGTGGTGGCGATACCGTCCGCGGCCTTGACCCCCGCGTTCTCGAACAGTTGCCACCTGCCGTAGTCCGATGTGTCGAACCCGTTCACGAAGGTGTCCTGGAAGACGGGCTGCGTCTCCTGGTTCTGGCGGGCGGCGGCCGCCGCCTGGGTCGCGGGTGCGGCGGCAAGGGCGAGTACGAGCGCCGCGGCGCCGCACACCAGTCTGTTCTTCCAAGTCGAGCTCATGGTGATCTCCTCGTGTTTGTCGGTGATGAACCCCATCGTGGTGACGGCTCGTAAAGGCCGGTGCAAAGGTCGCTTGGGGTCCGTTTTTGGACTCGTTTTTGGGGTCTGCACGGGGAGGCAGGGGGCCCGCTTGGAGTCCCCTTGGATGCGGCTCGGAGTCCGCGTGGAGTCCGCATCGAGTCCGCTCGGAGTCGGCTCGGAGTCGGCTCGGAGTCGGCTCGGAGTCCGCGTGGGAGGGCACTTCGAGGCAGCTTTGATCCGGCCTTGAACGGCGGAGGGCACCGTTGAACGCCTTACCACTGCCAACTCCGAGGAAGGGGCAGCCCATGAGCATCGTCGAGGAGCGTCCGACCGGTTCACCGTCACATCTGCGCGGCTACACCGCGGAACTCGCCCAGCTGCGCGAGACCGTGGTGCAGGGGCCCAGCCAGGCGGCCACCGAGGCACAGCACGCGAAGGGAAAGCTGACCGCTCGTGAGCGCATCGAGCTGCTCTTCGACGAAGGCACCTTCACCGAGGTCGAGGCGCTGCGCCGGCACCGGGCGACCGGTTTCGGCCTGGAGAACCGGCGTCCGCACACCGACGGCGTGGTGATCGGCTGGGGCCTCGTGCACGGCCGTACGGTCTTCGCCTACGCCCATGACTTCCGCATCTTCGGCGGCGCGCTCGGCGAGGCGCACGCCGAGAAGATCCACAAGCTGATGGACCTGGCGGAGGCCGCGGGCGCCCCGGTGGTGGGCCTGTGCGACGGCGCCGGCGCCCGCATCCAGGAGGGCGTCACCGCGCTCGCCGGCTACGGCGGCATCTTCCAGCGCAACGTCCGCAACTCCGGTGTGATCCCGCAGATCAGCGTGATCATGGGCCCGTGCGCGGGCGGCGCGGCCTACTCCCCCGCACTGACCGACTTCGTGTTCATGGTGCGCGGCATCTCCCAGATGTTCATCACCGGGCCCGACGTCGTGCAGGCGGTCACCGGCGAGGTCATCACCCAGGACGCGCTGGGCGGCGCGGACGCGCACGCCGGCACCTCGGGCGTGGCCGCCTTCGCCTACGACGACGAGGAGAGCTGCCTGGAGGACGTACGCTTCCTCCTCTCCTTCCTGCCCGCGAACAACCGCGAACTGCCGCCCGCCGCGGCGTCGGACGACCCCGCGGACCGCCGCACCGAAGCGCTCCTGGACCTGGTGCCGGGCGACGCCAACCGCTCGTACGACATGCGCCGTGTCATCGAGGAAGTCGTCGACAACGGCGAGTACTTCGAGGTGCACGAGATGTGGGGCGCCAACATCATCTGCGCGCTGGCCCGGCTCGACGGCCAGGTCGTGGGCATCGTGGCCAACCAGCCCGCGGTCACGGCCGGCGTCCTGGACATCCACGCCTCGGAAAAGGCGGCGCGCTTCGTGCAGACCTGCGACGCGTTCAACATCCCGCTCGTGACCCTGGTGGACGTGCCCGGCTTCCTGCCCGGTGTGGACCAGGAGCACGGCGGCATCATCCGGCACGGGGCGAAGCTGCTGTACGCGTACTGCAACGCCACCGTGCCCCGTATCCAGTTGATCCTGCGCAAGGCGTACGGCGGTGCCTACATCGTCATGGACTCGCGTTCCATCGGCACCGATGTGTCGCTGGCCTGGCCCAGCAACGAGATCGCGGTGATGGGCGCGGAGGGCGCCGCCAACGTGGTGTTCCGGCGGGAGATCGCCGCGGCCGACAACCCCGACGAGGCGCGGGCCCGCCTGGTCAAGGAGTACAAGACCTCCCTGATGCACCCCTACTACGCCGCCGAGCGTGGCCTGGTCGACGATGTGATCGACCCGGCCGAGACCCGCTCCCGGCTGATCGGGGCCCTCACGATGCTGCGGGCCAAGCAGGTGGCGCTGCCCAGCCGCAAGCACGGGAACCAGCCCCAGTGAGCGACACCGAGCCGTACATCCGGATCACCCGGGGAACGGCGACCCCGGCGGAAGTGGCGGCCCTGACCGCGGTGTTGCTCACCCTGGCCGCTTGCCGGGCCGCTTCCCCGGCAGACGCGGAGACCGAGCCGCCGACGCCGGGCGCGCCTTGGTCCCTCACCCCGGCTCAGGACCGCTCAGCCGGTGCGTGGTCGGCCGGGACCTTCCCGGCCTGGCGGACTTCCGGGTGACCCAGCAACCCGGTAACCCGGAAGGCCCCTCCGCAACGCGAGAACCACCGGCCTACCGCCCCGCTGGACCCACTGACGCGCCGAACCATTGGCCCCCCTGGAACGACTAGAAACGAGGAGAGTCCGTGCGCAAGGTGTTGATCGCCAACCGTGGCGAAATCGCTGTCCGTGTCGCCCGGGCGTGCCGAGACGCCGGGATCGCGAGCGTGGCCGTGTACGCCGACCCGGACCGGGACGCCCTGCATGTGCGGGCCGCGGACGAGGCATTCGCGCTGGGCGGTGACACCCCCGCCACCAGCTACCTGGACATCACCAAAGTCCTCCAGGCAGCCGCCGACTCCGGCGCCGACGCCATCCACCCCGGCTACGGCTTCCTCTCGGAGAACGCCGAATTCGCCCAGGCCGTCCTCGACGCCGGCCTGATCTGGATCGGCCCGCCGCCGCAGGCGATCCGCGACCTGGGTGACAAAGTCGCCGCCCGCCACATCGCCCAACGCGCCGGCGCCCCCCTCGTCGCGGGCACCCCCGACCCGGTGAGCGGCGCGGAGGAAGTCGTCGCGTTCGCCGAGCAGCACGGTCTGCCCATCGCCATCAAGGCCGCCTTCGGCGGCGGCGGACGCGGCCTGAAAGTCGCCCGCACCCTGGAAGAAGTCCCCGAGCTGTACGACTCCGCCGTCCGCGAGGCCGTCGCCGCCTTCGGCCGCGGCGAATGCTTCGTCGAGCGCTACCTCGACAAACCCCGCCACGTGGAGACCCAGTGCCTGGCCGACACCCACGGCAACGTGGTCGTCGTCTCCACCCGCGACTGCTCCCTGCAACGCCGCCATCAGAAGCTCGTCGAGGAAGCCCCCGCACCCTTCCTGTCCGACGAGCAGAACGCCCAGCTCTACAACGCCTCCAAAGCCATCCTCAAAGAGGCCGGCTACGTCGGCGCGGGCACCGTGGAATTCCTCGTCGGCGCGGACGGCACCATCTCCTTCCTCGAAGTCAACACCCGCCTGCAGGTCGAACACCCCGTCACCGAGGAAGTCACCGGCATCGACCTGGTCCGCGAGATGTTCCGCATCGCCGACGGCGAAGTCCTCGGCTACGACGACCCCGCCATCCGCGGCCATTCCTTCGAATTCCGCATCAACGGCGAGGACCCGGGCCGCAACTTCCTACCCGCTCCCGGCACCGTCACCACGTTCGCGCCGCCCGCCGGTCCGGGCGTGCGCCTGGACGCGGGTGTCGAGTCCGGCAGCGTGATCGGCCCGGCCTGGGACTCGCTGCTGGCCAAGCTGATCGTCACCGGCGCCACGCGGGAGCAGGCGTTGCAGCGCGCCGCCCGCGCGCTGGCGGAGTTCACGGTGGAGGGCATGGCCACCGCCATCCCCTTCCACCGCGCCGTCGTCACCGACCCGGCGTTCACGAGCAACCCCTTCCAGGTCCACACCCGCTGGATCGAGACCGAGTTCGTCAACGACATCACCCCCTTCGCCGCCCCCGCCGAGGCAGACCTCGACGACGAACCGGGCCGCGAGACCGTCGTCGTCGAGGTCGGCGGCAAACGCCTGGAAGTCTCCCTGCCGTCCTCGCTGGGCATGTCACTGGCCCGCACCGGCCTGGCCGCCGGCGCCAAGCCCAAACGCCGGGCGGCCAAGAAGTCCGGCCCGGCCGCCTCCGGCGACACCCTCGCCTCCCCCATGCAGGGCACCATCGTCAAAATCGCCGTCGAAGAAGGCCAACAGGTCCAGGAAGGCGACCTCGTCGTCGTCCTCGAAGCCATGAAAATGGAACAACCCCTCAACGCCCACCGCGCCGGCACCATCAAGGGCCTGTCCGCCGACATCGGCGCCTCCGTCACCTCCGGCGCCGTCATCTGCGAAATCAAGGACTGACGTGCCGGTCATCGCCGGTACGTCCGTGGCAACAACCCTGGTCGGTTCCCTACTGCCCACCCCGATCATCACCGCCGAAACATTCACCGACCCACCTCTCCCTGCTCCCCTCTTCCCGGCCGAGGAGAAGCTGATCACCGGCGCCGCGGCCGGCCGGCGAAGGGAGTTCGGCACGTGCCGTGCCTGCGCACGGCAAGCCCTGGAGAGGCTGGGCATACCCCCGGTGGCCATCCTGCGCGACCCGCACGGCGCCCCCCTCTGGCCGTCCGGGGTCGTAGGCAGCCTGACCCACTGCGCCGGCTACCGAGCGGCCGCAGTGGCACGCGCGGCCGACGTGGCGGCCCTGGGAATAGACGCCGAACCCCACGCACCCCTGCGGCACAGCACGGTGCTGGAACGGGTCACGATCCCGGAGGAACGCAAACAACTCGCCGCGCTGTCCGCATGCCGCCCGGACATCCGCTGGGACCGACTCCTGTTCGCCGTGAAGGAGAGCATCTACAAGGCGTGGTACCCCCTCACCGAGGTCGTCCTGGACTTCGACGACTCCGTGGTAGCCATCCACCCGCACTCGGGCACCTTCAAAGCACGCATGCTGGGCAGAAACCCGATCGTCAACGGCGTCCGCCTCTCCACCTTCCACGGCCGCTGGCTGATCGCGGAGGGACTGGTGGTCACGGCGGCGGCGCTTCGGCGGCCTTGACCTGGTGCTCGCCCCATGGCCCCCCTCACGCGGCGGCTACGGGAGGCTGCCGCGCCTAGGTGTTCTGTCCACAGAGGTTGCAGATGATCTCCACGACACCGGAGGTGATGTGGGCGATGGTCATGACCGACCCTCCGGTGAGCGCACCGGCAAGCGTGCCATCCCTGTCTGGCCGACAGCGGACACGGGCGGCCCACTCGGACTGCCCTTGTGCACCGGGAGTCCACCCGCTCAGGGCGCTGTACTCGCTGCTGAGCGCGGGGGCACTTCATGCGTGACCGGACCCGAATAGGCAAGGGCTCCGGAGCGTGTGTGCAGATACGGTCCTGCCAGGTGGCGTTCGCGCCTAAGTGCCGCAAGCTGTTTCACTGAGTGCGAGATTTGTCTGCGTATGGCAAGTAGCAGCGCCCCCCACTTCGGACCCTGCGGTTCCATATGTAAACTCAGTCAAGCAATATTGGCCCGAGCCCGCTCGTGCACAAGTCCGGTGCGGGTCGCCGCGCTTTCCGGAGAGGATCATGTCCAAGAGCACAGGGGCACCCCCGGTTTTCGTCACTCTGGCTGAGATCGCCCGCATCGCCGGAGTCGGACGCGCCGCCGTGAGCAACTGGCGGCGACGGCATGAAACCTTTCCGTCACCCGTGGGTGGAACCGATACGAGTCCGCAGTTCTCACTGTCCGAGGTCGAGGAATGGCTCAGGCGGGAGAGCAAGCTCAAGACGGCGGTCAACCCTCTGGACCGCCTCTGGCCCGAGTACGAGGCGGTGGGCGACCGGGACGCTACAGGCATGCTCGTGGCCCAGGTGGGCCTGCGACTGAGCGGGACAGAGAAGGCAGCCGGGTCGTCGGCCGGATCCGAACTCGACCAACGCCAGGCCCGCCTCCTGGAACGCACGCTGCAGCTGGCCGCCGGAGACGATGCCCGTAAGACCTTCCACTCGCTCTTGGACCGTTGGCTGCGGACTCACGTGCGGCAGATCACCACGACTCCGGGGCGGCTGGCCAATCTCATGGTCAACGTCGCTTCCCTCAGCCGCCAGGAACCAGTGCGCACCGTCCTTGATCCGGCATGCGGCACGGGAACTCTGCTCAGCGCGGCCGGGCGGCAATGGGGCGACGCGGGCAAGCCGACGCTCCGCATTCTGGGGCAGGACAGCGACCGGGTTCTGGTGGAGCTGGCGAAGGCTCGACTCACAGTCGACGGTTTCACTGAGAGTGGGTTGTCGAACATCTCACTGGCAGGTGGAGACACACTTCGAGCTGATGCTCACCCTGAAACAGCAGTTGACGTGGTGCTGTGCAGTCCGCCCTCGAACGAACGCGACTGGGGTCACGCGGAACTCGCCACAGATCCGCGATGGGTATACGGACAACCTCCACGGACAGAATCCGAACTTGCCTGGGTCCAACACTCCGTTGCGGCTCTGGCCCCGGGAGGCGTGGCCGTGCTGGTCCTACCGCCTGCAGTCGCGGCGCGTCGTGCAGGCCGTCGCATCCGCGCCGGTCTCCTGCGGGCCGGCGTGCTCCGGGCGGTGATCGCCCTGCCACCTGGTGCCGCCCCGCCCTACGGTGTCGGACTGCATCTGTGGATACTGCGCACGGAGAGCGCCGGGCAGGGCGGGGCGGAACGCGCCGAGCTCACGCTCGTGGACACCACACACGCCATCCCCCCGGCAGCCGCCGACAAGGTCGGCGTCAACTGGTCCGCGGTCACAGCGCAGGTTGTGGATGCCCTCAGCGGCATGAGCGCGCGGGGAAGCGCCTCGGTCCCCGTGGTCGACCTCTTGGACGAGCAGGTCGACCTCACGCCGGCGCGCCACATTCCGAGGACGCGGGCCGCGACCATCGTCGATCTCCGGCGCTTCTGGGCGCGGTTCGACGGGCATCTGAGCGAACTGCGGGACACCGCTGGCAGCTTGTCCGAACTTGTACCCGTAGACCACGACGAGACGGTGCCGTTCATCGGCGTCGATGAGCTGGAGCGAGCCGGAGCACTGGAGATCCGCGCCGGACAAGGGCTGCCGGAGGCTCTGGTGCGCCGTGGGGAGCGCCAGGAGGACGAAGCTCGCGTCCTCACCGGCGCTCCGCTGTCCGGGCAGGAGCAGCTGTGGCTCTCCGCTTCGGACGTATCGAAGGGCGAACAGGACGGTTCGCTCACTGTCACAGCCTCGCAGGACGTGATCGTCTCCGTGCTGGCCCGTGCCTTCGACGTACGGGTCGACATCGACGCCCCGTCCGTCCTCGGGCCCCAGCTCTCGGCACTCAGGGTCAGTCCCGCGGTCCTCGATCCCTGGTTCCTGGCCGGCTGTCTACGCGCCCCGGCGAACGTGCAGCGAGCCGGTACCCATGCATCCACCACGTCGCGCATCGACCTACGGCGTCTGCAGGTCCCGAGGCTCTCCTTGGAGAACCAGCGACGGTACGGGGAGATCTACCGTAAGATCACCGTCTTCGAGCGCGAGTTGCAGGACATGAAGAAGGTGGGCGCCGAGCTGAGCCGGTCGCTGGGCGACCTGCTGGTAGCGGGGCGACTTCCTCGGGCGTGACCGCTTACGGTGCGGACAGCCGCGCCAGGAGGCCGCTCACCTCTGCCTCGTAGCCCGATTCGGCCAGCTCAAGGGCGACCTCGCGGCAGCGGCTCGCCAACTGGCCCGATGTCGGCGTGACGGCAACGAGTCTGTGCACCACCGCGCGCCAGCCGCTGAACGCCCCTGCGAAGTCCCCCTCGGGCATCCGGCACTCGGCGACTCCGAGACAGGCTTCCAGCACGAGGGGATCCGACGGGTCTCCGTCCTCGACCACTTGCTCGTACTGGCTCTTCGCCTCACGCATACGGCCGTCCAGTCGGGCGGCGTCGGCACACACCAACCGCGCCTCCAGGACGATCGGCTCGCGGGCGCCCCAGTCCGACACGGCCTTGGTCAGCAGGTCTAGGAGTTCCTCGCAGCGGTCGTCCGGGCCGTCGGTGAGCAGCTCCGCCCGCGCCTGAGCGATCCGTCCTACGAACTGGTTACGTCCTAGCCATCCCCCACGGCGACGGACCGGGCGGCGTGACGCGGCACGGCTGGTAGGCGGCGCGTCCGCGTTGCGGGCCACCGGATTCTCCCGCAAGCGGTAGCGGGCGGTCGGATCCGGCTTCAGCTCCGGGTCCGGGGCCGGATCGCCGGACCTCGGCAGGAAGGCGCGCAGGACGTCCAGCACTACCTCGATGGCCTCGGGACGGTCGGCCGGAGTCTTGGCGAGCAGGTCCCAGGTCAGGTCGTCGAGTTCCTCGGGGATGCCGATGTTGATGGTCCGCAGGCGCGGAGGCAGGTCTTCAAGATGCTGGGTGTCCTTGTTCCGGTCCGGCTTGTCCTCGAACGGCTTCTCACCCGTGAGGAGTTCGAACAGAACACAGCCGAACGCATAAAAGTCCACGGAGGCGGAGATGTCCTGTTGGCCCCGCAGCTGCTCGGGCGACATGTACCCGGCGCTGCCCGGTGTGGCACCGAGTGCGGTGTAACGGGTCGCGTCGGGGTCGGTGAGATAGGCGATACCGAAGTCAAGCAGCTTCACTGCTCCGTCCCTGAAGGCGGTGACCACGTTGCCCGGTTTCAGGTCCCGGTGCACCACGCCGTTCGCGTGGGCGTGTCCCAGGGCTTCGGCAACCTGGACGGCGATGGAGATCGCGGCGTCGAAGGGGAACGGGCGGCGCAGGTCCAGGAATTCGCGCAGGCTGACCCCGTCGACGTATTCTATGACGAGGTAGGGCTCCTCGCTCAGGTAACCACGGTGCAGCAGGCGCGGAATCCCCGGGTGCTTCAGTTCCTCAAGGATCGCACCCTCGCGTTCGAACCGTTTCAGCAGCTCGACCCGACGTCGCGCGCGCTCGGCCGGACTGAACCGGCCCTGTGTATACGCGTCGAGACGCAGAACCTTGACCACGACCAGCTGCCCGCTCTCCAGGTCTGTCGCCGTCCAGATACTGCCCATGCCACCCTGGTCGAGTGCTTCCTCGACCCGGTAGCGGTCGTCGAGGACTCCCCCGGCTTCCACACCTCACCCCTAGCGCTCCATGACACGACGGTCAGCCATACTCTAGCGGTTCACAAGCCACATCAAACGAATCGCTTGACTGTGTTCACAGACATGCGCTTCCCTTTGGGGTGTTGGCGCTCTTCTCCCATCACGCCCTCAAGGGGTGCATCGTGTCGCTCCACCTGCCTCCGCCCGGAACGGACGGCGACGTCCAGCTCATCCGCACCTCGCTGCCATTGCTGCGCGAGGACCCCCAGGACTGCCCGCGCGGCAACGCCCTGCGCGCCAGGCCACTGATCGGCCAGATTTCGTCACGGTCGCGGCGGAAGCCAGTCGAAGACTTCGCCCTCGGGCCAGTGATGAACGCCCTGGATGTGATCGAGCACGACGGGGTGGACGTGGAGAGGGCAATTGCACACCTTCGGAGAAACCAGAAGTACCATGCAGGGCACCTGAGTTGGGCTGAATCGGCGGTTCGCTCCTACCTGGCGGCGCGCGAGGCACGGGAAACCCAGCGGCGCGCGCTCGGGCGCCCGGCGACGCTGCCCGTACGCGCCCAGTGGGCCGCCATCACCCAGAGTGAGGTCCCGGACGCCCGCGGAGCGACCCGCTACGAACGCACCGCATGGGGGAGGCGGTACGCGTCCGCTGACGGGTCCGAACGCGAACTGTGGCTCCTGTCCGTGAACTCCGTCAAGGATGACCGGCCCCCGGCCGAGATCGCGGAGGCGGCCGCTGTGACGGCGACGGGCCTCCCCTCCCACTCTGCCTTCCGGGACATCTTCCGCCCAGTGCCCGGCAGCACCGTCCAGCCGCAGCGCGTCCGGATAGTCGGCGTCGGCTGCGGCAACGGCGATCACGACGTGCTGGCCGACTGGGACATCGAGGATGTCGAGCGACAGTTCACCCAACATGCCAGGCTCGTTCTGGGGCGGGTCGTCGAGGACGACCGGCTCAACCCGGGCTCCACCTGCACGCGCTGCGAAGGTCTGGTGGGGTGCGAGCTGCCCCACCGGGCTCCCGGCGTCCTCTCGGTCCCCGGGCCCCGTCGTCCCCGCGCACGCCGTTCCGTCTCGGCGAGCGACCTGCGGGTCCACTCGCTGTGCCCGGCGCAGTTCCACCTCACCCGCGTCCTTCACCTGAAGTCCGGCGACCCGGAGAGCGAGCCGATCCGCAGGGGGCGCGCGGTCGACGAGTGGCTCAACGTCCACCATGGAGAAGGGTGTTGCAGCACGGCACCACTCCCCGAGAGCCTCTCAGGTCTCTCACCGGCCGAACTGCCGACCGCCCTGGCCATGCTGGCCGAGCACCAGCGGGCCTGCCCTCTCGATGGCCTGCCGCCCGATGAGCTCGTACGAGTACAGCACCGCCTGACCGCTTACGACCCCGAGCTGGACGTCGTCCTGATCGCTGATCCCGACCTCCTCTACAGCCGCTCCGGCGGCTGGATCTGGCACGAGACGAAGACGGCCGCGAAACGCCCCTGGGAAGGGCGGGAGTTGATGGAGACCTACCCGCAACTCGCCTTCGCTGTACTGATGATGTCCGCAGGAGTGCCCGGCGGGGACCCACGCCGATCGCTCATCGAGTTGGAGGTGCTGTACGAGGACGGATCCCGCTGCGAGGAGATCGATCCCGGCGATCCGGACACCCAGGCCGAGGCCCACCGCATCATCGCCGAGCTCGCCGGGCCGTGGGCGGTAGACGAGACATACGCCCCGGCGCCCGGCGACCACTGCTCCGGCTGCGACGTACGGGCGCACTGTGCTGGGGGCCGCGCATATCTGGAGGCCCGATGAGCGCGACGCCGGAAGCCACCGAGGACTGGTCCGCGCACCGCGGCATCCCCCTGATGCGCACGCTGGCCACCGCGCTCACGGTGCTGGACGCGGCCATCGGGCCCGATGCCTTCTCCCTTCCCTATCCTCCCGAAGTCCAGCGCGCCCTGGACCGGACGGTTCTGGCCTGCCTGGAGCGCGGGGCCGAGCCTCCGGCGAGCCTGCCCGACCTGCTGGCGTGGTGCCGTGAGCGGCCGGTGGCCGACTGGCCAGTGGACCTGCCTCCTGAGGCTGCGGGCCCCGACGACCTGCTGCTCGACCCGGAGTCCTCACGCCCCACCGAGCTGTGCTACGAGTGGGCGGAGCAGTTCTCGGACAGCGCTCTGGTCCTGTACGACCGCGAGATCATCCGCGCCGCGCTGCGGCTGTGCCGCGAGTACGGCGAGGAGGACGCCTACACCGAGTTCCGGCGGCTCCTCGTCACCCGGCCCGTGCTCACCTCCGCCGAGGAGTGGCTCATCTCGGTGGACCATGTGCTGGACCCGGTAAAGGAACTGCTCAGCAGGATCTACCGTCCCGTCCCGGACAGCTATCTGCGCGGCGACACCTACGCGGTGTGCGGCCGGTGCCACACATTGCTGACCCCGCTGCACGACGGCGGCTGGTGGTGCGAGCGGGACCGCTGCCGCCGCCGAGGCCGACCGCCGGTGGGCCGCCGCATCACGAAGGAGGATGCCGGAGAACTGCTGCAACTGGCCCGTCCCTTACGGCAGTTCGTCACCGGTCCCGGCCGCGCCGAGGTGGACCTGGAGGCGCGACTCACCGCGCTCGGGCTGAAGGTGCGGATGTGGCCGGCATACGACGCGTACGACGTGCACGTCACCTTCCCTGACGGATGGATGTGGGCGGTGGACGTGAAGGACTGGGCCCATCCGGCGTTCCTCGGGCGGGCCGCGCGCCCGGTGCCGCGGGAGCCTCCGTACGACGAGGTGTTCTGGGTAGTGCCGCAGGACCGCGTCGACGACCGGCCGGGCTACATCGCCATGTACGAGCGCAATCGCCCCGCCTCCGCCCGTCACATGCCACTGCTCACAGACACCGAACTGCTCACCCGCGCCGAGTCCCGGCTCTCGCGCGACGTGAGCACCACACAAGGCGAGGAGAACGGCGATGCGTGACCGCGACAGCTGGCACCAGCCCGTCAGCCGGGAACTCACCCGGCTGTGGGACGAGGTGCAGCCCGAACTGGGCAGCGTGAAGCCCAGCCTGCTGTGCCAGGTGGAACTGGCGCTCCGGATCCTGGAGCGCATCGCCCCGGATGAGCCCGCTCGCGGTGCCTACGCCCTCTTCGGTGGTTACGAGTTCGCCCGCGCCCGGGGCTACGTGACCTCCGCCGAGCACGAGGTCATGCTCAGCGCGGGCCGCCATCTGCTGTGGCACTTGCGCCGCGGCCGAACCTGGGAGCGCACGCTGGAGACCTACCGGGGACTTCCGGACCGGCTGCGCGCCTACGACGTCCCCAAGCCGGACCGGCCCGCCCGGCGCAGGGAAGCGGCCGTCGCCTCCGACCGGTTCGCCGTCTACGACACGGCGCTCGCCGACCTGCCTCCGCTCGCCCGCAAGGCCCTGCCCCTCGCGCCGGCGGGCCGCGCCACCTTCGTCGACCGGCGGCGGCCCACATCCGTGACCCTGCCGGAGGGACTAGGGCCCGACCCCGCCCCCGGCCACGCACCGGAGGCGGGACGGCCCGGCGGCGGTGAACCGCTCACCATCAGCCGTGCCGAACTCGTCGCGACCGCCCGCTGGATGGACGCGACCGAGCGGGAGAAGGAGGTCGACAAGCCCGGCCACTGGGAGGACCGCCTCACCGAGCTGCACATCATGCCGCGCGACGCCGACGGGCTCGGTTTCTCGGAGGATGGCGATCTCCACCTCGACGGCTTGCTGCACCTCGCGGGCATGGTCGGTGCGGGCAAGTCGACCCTGATGACGCTGCTCGCGGTCTGGGGAGCCCGCCGGGATCCGCAGCTGCGCACCACACTCGTCGTGGGCGACGTTGCCGAACAGCTGCGGCTGACGGCACTGTTCCGCGACCTCTGCCTGACCGCCACGCCCGTGCTGGGTCTGACCACACGGGAGACCCACGTGCAGCGGTTGCACCGTCGGATCTCCTCACGCGGCCTCACCAACCTCCTGGACCACGACGATCCGGGCTTCGACCATCTGAGCACGGTGTGCGTGGTGGACGCTCTGCGCGGTACCGAGGCCGCACAGCCGCTGCGGTTCGCGGACGCGCCGTGCACCTCGCTCCACCCGGAGACGAAGCGCGCGAAAGACGCCGAGAGCCCTGACCCCGGCGCGCTGCCGGAGCCCTACAAGCCGGGGCAGCGGCAGTCCCCGTCCGGCGACGACCGCCCGGCGGAGGTGAAGGGAACCCCTCACGGCTGCCCCCTGTGGTACGCCTGCCCGCGTCACCGCTCTGCTCGGGAGCTGGTGGACTCCCTGATCTGGGTGGCCAACCCGGCGAGCCTGGTGCAGTCCGCCGTGCCGCGTCACCTGGGCGACGAGCGGCTGCGCCACCTTGAACTGGCTTGTCTGCGCAGCGACATCATCGTCGTGGACGAGGCCGACTCGGTGCAGATGAAGCTGGACGAGATCTTCGCGCCCTCGGCGACGCTGGTCTCCCCCGGCCCCGAGTCATGGCTGGACCAGGTGCAAACGCACCGCATCGAGGAGCTCTCCCGGCAGGGCCGGCTGCCGCTCACCGACCAGGAGGTCGAGCGCTGGTCCGCCTCGCTGACTGTGGTCCACGCCGCCACGGACCGCCTGTACAAGTTGCTCATCGCCGACGAGGACCTGCGCGAATGGGCCGACATCGAGTACTTCAGCCCTTGGACGCTGCAGGAGAAGCTGCTGCGTTCCTGGTTCGCCCTGGAGACCGCCCCCGGGGCTCCCGATGGCGTGTACGACGAGTCGGAGCTGTACGAGGCGTACGAGGACGACGCACCCGAGCCCGAGTCGGCGGGGCCGGAGGCGGATGCCCTTCGCGCCGAACTCACGGAAAGATTCGACGACTTCCGTGACGACCCACTCGGCGGCCGCGGCCCCTACAGCAACACCACCGACGAACTGGTGCGCCTGGCTCAGGACCTGCTCACCACGCTGTCCTCGTCGGACACGCGCGAACGCGTCCTATCCGTACTGCGCCCGCTGCTGGCAGGCACTCCTGCCGCTGAGCGTGCACAGGATGCGGCATGGCTCGACCTGACGGCCCGACGGTTGGAGTTCATGCTGCTGCTGAGCGCCCTCAACCAGCGCCTGGACCGGCTGGTGTTCCTCTGGCCCCAGGTCGAGGCCGCCCTGCACCTCGACTCGACCGGCAACGAGCTCTCCCGCCGTCCCCCGCTCGACTACGCTCCGCTGGTCCCGGAGGCCCCGATGGGCAACGTTCTCGGGTTCCAATACCTGCCCGACGAGCGGGAGCGCGACGTCGAGGGGCGACACAGCGGCACCCTGCGCTTCTTCCGGTGCGCGGGCGTGGGCCGTGAACTCCTGCTCACCCTGCCCGACGTGGGATCCGACCCGGGTGGCGGGCGGAAGGGGCCTCATGTGGTGCTGATGTCGGGCACCAGTTGGGCGGGTACTTCGACGCGCGCTCACGTCGTAGCCCCCATCGGCGCAGTGCTCACCCCCTCGACGCGATCACTTCAGGCCGTGAGTGAGTCGGTCTTCACCACACACTTCCTGTACGACGACGAAGGCCGCCCACTGAGCCTGTCAGGCACCGAGCCGAAGGCCCGGCCGGCCGCCTGCCGGGCGATGGTCAGCCGGCTCGGCTCCCCAGGCCGGGGCGGCGCCCCGAGCCCACTGGAGCAGGGGCTGGCCAAGGTCGCCGACAACCGCCGGCGCCGCGCGATCCTCCTGGTCGGCAGCTACAAGGAGGCGAACACCGCTGCTGATGTGCTGCACGACATGGAGCGCTGGCACGGCCGCGTCCGCGTCCTGGCCGCCGACGACGCGGACCTGGAGCAGGCAGTACGCGGCTCGGGACCAGCCCGGTCGGGATCGGACCGGGCGACGGCGCTTCGCCGGGGTGATCTCGCCTCGTTCGCCGAGGACCCCACCGCGGAGATCCTCGTGGCACCGCTGATGGCCGTTGAACGCGGGCACAACATCCTCAACGCCCAGCGCAACGCGGCATTCGGCACAGCCCTGTTCCTCGCCCGACCGCACCCGCGCCCGGACGACCTGGCCCTGGCTGTGTTCGCGATCAACGACTGGGCGACGCGGTTCGCGCGGGACGAACCCGGGCTGCCACAGGGCACGTTCGACAAGCTGGCCACGGCCGCGGACGACTTGGACGCCGCTGGGCTGGCCTTCCGGCACGTGGCGCGCGGCGAGTGGCGGCGGCTGCTATCCCGCCGCTACATCTACTCCCGTCTGTCCGACCACGAGAAGAAGTCCTTCACCTGGGACCAGCTCGTGACCATCTGGCAGGTCATCGGTCGACTGGTACGTGGCGGCGTACCGGCCCGTGTTGTCTTCGTCGATGCCCGGTTCGCCCCTCACACGGCCAAGCTGCTCTCGCCCGGCGCCGCGGCAGTGCCGCTCCCGCAGGAGGACGGTCTGCTGACCGGCCTGCGCGACGTCCTCGCCCCGTACTTCGCGGACGGCGCCCCACCGCCCGACTGTCCCGACCCGGCGGACCCCGCAGTCGCCCGGCTCCTGTACGCGCCGCTGTACAAGGCGCTGCGGGAGATCACGCACCACGCCTCGTGACCTTCACCGAGAGGACCCGATCATGGCTCGCCGCTACGACATCCGCACCGCGTCCTGGCTTCCCGTCTCCCGGGACGTCTCCGCCACCGGCCGGTACCGCGCCCTGACCTTTCCGGAGCAGTGGCACGGGCCGCTGCTCGCCCTGTGCAACGAGGGACGCCGAAAACCCCTGGAGACGGTCCCCACGTTCCGCATGGATCAGGTGGTTCAGACCCTGGCGCCGGACGTCCTGGTCCGTCCGCGCCCGCGCCGGGGCGAGCACCCGGACTTCTGGCTCTACGCTCCCTCCGACCTGCCCAGTCCGCTGCCCCCTGCGGCGTTGAACGGGCTCATCAGTTCCTGGCTGAAGGACCTGCGCCCCGAGCCGGAGCATCGGAAGCTGCTGGCCGAGACGCGGGCCGCGCTGCTGGAGGATCCGCCCGAGTGGCGAGAGAACGTGGAGGTGGAGCTGCTGCGCTGTCCGCCGACGGACGGCGGCACCGCTGCCCCGGACCCGCGCCAGTTCCAGCTGACCACGGACTGGCTGGCGCGGCGGATCCTCGAACTGGACCCGTACGACTTCGGGGCTGGCAAGCTCCACTTCCGCGCCATGCCCCGTGGCCCGCGCGACCAGGGCGCCGAACTCGTTTCCCAGGCCCGGCAGTTCGAGGGCGGCAAGGGGTGGTACTCGGTAGTCCTCAACATCACACTGCACACGGTGCCCTTCGATCCTCTGCCCCGCTTCCATCTGCACTGCCACGTCCGGCGGTACGCGACCCGGGTCAGTTCGACGTCGGGGCGGCTGTATCTGCCGTACGGCCGCCGGACCACGGTGCTGCTCAGGCCCCGCGTGCCGTGGCTGCCCGGGGCGCCCGCGAGTGACCGGCTCGCGGTGGCGCGGCTGGCGTGGAGCAAGGGTGGGCACGACTGGGTGGGCGGTGGTCCCGCCGGGATGCTGCGCAGCATGTCGCTCACCGAATCGTTCCCGGACGCCGGGGCGATCCTCACCGAGCCGTCCGCGTGGCTCAAGGACGGTATGCGGGCTGCCGTGGTGTACAGCACGGCGATGGGGTCGCACGAGGTGGGCCACGGTCTGATGCCCGACCAGCGCTCCCGGATCGTGGAGTGGGCCGGGCAGGCACTGCCGGAGCAGCTGCGTACGGCTCCGGCCCTGGTGCGCACCCGGCTGTCCGGCAGCGCCCCGGCCAACCCGCGCCGCGAAACGTCCGAGGACCCTGCGAAGACCGTTGAGGAGCAGAAGCGCGCGGAGGCACGTCGCAAGGGCACCGCCTTCGCGCTGCGGGGCCTGCTCCCGGACGCAGACCCGGGTGAACTGCCGTGCCTGGAGGCCAGGCTGTACTGGCAGACCCCCGAGATGCGGGACACGGCCGTCGACGCGCTGGTCGCGCACCTGGACCTCAAGGGCGACGGTGGCGCGCCGGACGCCGAGGCCGCCTACGACAGCCCGGTGGTGCTGGAGTGGCAGTCGCCGGAACTGACGGTCCGGTTGCGCTGCCGCAGGCTGACCGGTTCTCTCGGCGGAGACCTGGCCCTGGCCGAGGGCTCCCGGCACTCCCGCGAGGAGATGACCGCTGCGATTGCCGTCCGCCGAAGGGAGACGGCGGCCTTTGTCGCCGAGGGCGGCTCGTCTCCCGTGCCGTCGCCCGCCCTGGTCGAGATCGACCGGGCGACGGACTTCACATCCCTGGACCACGACGCGAAGTTCGCGTTGCGGCTCGGCTGCGCGGACGCCGGTCTCCTGACCCAGTTCGTGGCGGTGCCGAAGAAGGCCAAGGGTTACAACAGCGAGAAGAACAAGGAGTTCCGGGCGGCCAAGGCCTGGGACGACGCGCTACGGCAGCTCGGCGTGCGCGTCCACCCCGAGCACAGCCTCGGCGAGCGGCTGCCCGAGGGCATGCGCTATGCGGCCGTGTGGATGGTCCGCAAGAACAGCCGCAGCAGGACCCGCTGGGCCGGGCACCTGTCGGTCGCGGTGCTCGTGACGCCGGAGGCGTCGGGCGAGGGTCTCGCACGGGTCGAGGGATGGGACGACGATGCGCGCGCCTGGGTGCCGTACCCCGTCATGCTGCTGCGGCTCACGAAGCGATCCGAGGTCCCCGCGGGCACGATTCCCGCACCTCGGGTCGGCGAGCCGGCGATGACTCGCCCGTCCTGGTGGGCGGACATGGCTCAGCAGCGCCAGGCGACCGAGGAGTGGCTCCAGCGGGTGCGCCGCACGCTGCGCGGCACGCCGACGCTGCTGCTCGCGTACGGCCAGAACATGCGCTCGCACTGGACGTGGCTGCAGGACGGCAAGGTCGTGGCCGACAAGTTCAAGGACGGCCATGCGCCGGCCCGACGACTGGATCCCGACCTGCGGCTGGTGCGAGTGCGCACGGCTCGGAACCGCGAGACGGCCCAGTGGTGGGCCCAGAACCCGGACGGCGCCAACGGACTGTCCGCCCATCTATGGACGGACCCGACGCTTGACTCCGGCAATGCCCGCGTGTTCTGGTCCACGACCCCGAAGGCGCGCACGGCCAAGCTGTCGGTGGCCGCGGACAAACTCGCGCCCCGCGTAAACACCAAGGGCAAGCTGACCATCGACACCGACAAGCCCGCCTGGAACCCCGGCCTTGTTGAACTGGCCGTCCTCGGCTGCCATCCGGACGACGGGGACTCCCCGGAAGCCCTGGCACTCGCCGTCCACCAGCTCCGGCAGGCCCCCGACCTGCCGGACCCGCTGAGCCTCCCCCTGCCGCTGCATCTCGCGGGCCTCGCGCAGGAGTACGTCCTGCCGACGCGGGGTGAGGGCGGCGAGGACTCCGCCAAGCCCGCTGCCGACGCGGTCCAGGACACCGACCCCGACACGGCGGCGGCGCCCGGCCTGGCGGCCGAGCCGGAGCCCGACGATCTCCCCGAGGAACCGCTTGCGCCGACGGAGACGTCGGTGACCGAGGAGACCTCGACTCCGTAGCCCTACCGCGCTCCGTCCGCCTCCCTCGCCCACTGGCGGACGGGGCGCGCGTCCGGCGCCATGGGGTACAGGAAGGGCCGGCGCGGATCGGCCTCCGCCCAGGGCACCAGAGCGCCCTCCGGCGTACCGGGCACGGGCAGGTGGACGGCGAGGCGCCGGTATACCTCTCCCGCATGTGCGGGGCGGTCGGTCGGCTTCTTCGCCAGCAGTTCCAGGACGAGGGTCTCGACGTCCTCCGGGGCGTCAGGGCGCAGCGCCCGCAGTGGCTCGGGCGCTGCCTCCGTGTGCAGGCTTGGCACCATCAGCGGGCTCTCGTGCTCGAACACCCGGCGCCCGGCAAGCATTTCGTGGATCAGGCAGCCGAGGGCGTAGAGGTCGGTGCGCCGGTCGACGGGCTCGCCCATCACCTGCTCGGGCGCCATGTACTGGAAGCTGCCGAGCCGTTCGCCGGTGGTGGTGAGCTTCTTGGTGTCCGCGTCGAGGATCGCGGCCACGCCGAAGTCGAGCACCTTGACCACGCCGTCGGTGCGGACGCGCACGTTGCCCGGTTTGAGGTCCCTGTGCACGACGCTGCGGGCGTGGGCGGCGGCGAGGACGGAGCAGATCTGCACGCCGACGGCAGCGGCCTCCTCCACGGCGAGCGTCTCGTGCTCCGCGATGTAGTCACCCAGGTCCAGCCCTTGGACGTACTGCATGACCAGGTAGTGCGTACCGGTCTCAACGCCCAGGTCGTACACCGCCGCGAGTCCCGTGTGGTCGAGTTTGGCTACGGCCTTGGCCTCGCGCTCGAACCGTGCGGCGTCGTGGGCGATCTGGGCGGACGTCAGTCCGCTCGCCGGCGTCATCGTCTTGACGGCGACACCTCGGCCCAGATGTTCGTCATCCGCCATCCACACTTGTCCCATACCGCCGTGGCCGATGGCGCTTTTGATGCGATATCGCTTGGCGATGAGCGTTCCGATGTCCATAGGTGACTGAGTGTGCCACTGTCGTCTACGGCGAGGAATCGCACCCTCGGGCATCTGATTCACAACTCAGATAAGTCGTACACGTTGACTGAGTTCACAGACAACGTTCTAATGGGAGCTCAGACAATGCGGCCCACCGCCCCCACCGCACCCATTACGGTAAAGGCGCAGGTCGGCGTGGAACGAGTGAGGGTTTTGTGGACGTCTTCAAGGTGCACGAGCAACTGATCGCCGACTACCGGGCCTTCACCACGAGTTCGGTCGTCCTGAAGAACGACCGGATCAAGAGCACAGTCGACGAGGCACTCGTCCAGGGCGACCAGTGGCCCCACCCGTGGCTGTCCCTCAACCCGAGCTTCCAGCCAGGCGGCTCGGTGACCCAGCTCGTGCAGGAGGGTCTGCTGCACCCCGAGTGCGAGCGGGTCTTCCGTGTCGGCAAGGAAAAGGACGGCTCGCCCCAGCAGGGTCGCCCCATCGCCTTCCACCGCCACCAGCGGGCCGCCATCGAGGCCGCCCGTTCCGGCAGCAGCTACGTCCTGACCACGGGCACGGGTTCCGGGAAGAGCCTCGGCTACATCGTCCCGATCGTCGACCACGTGCTGCGCGCCAAGCAGGAGGGTGCGGCCTCCGGCGTCAAGGCGATCATCGTCTACCCGATGAACGCGCTGGCCAACAGCCAGAAGTTCGAGCTGGAGAAGTTCCTGCGCCACGGGTACGGCGAGGGCGGCGAGCCCGTCACCTTCGAGCGCTACACCGGGCAGGAGAAGGAGGACGAGCGCGAGAGGATCCTGGAGAGCCTGCCGGACATCCTGCTCACCAACTACGTGATGCTGGAGCTGATGCTCACCCGGCCACGCGAGCGCAAGGCGCTGATGCGGGCCGCTCAGGGACTGAAGTTCCTCGTCCTGGACGAGCTGCACACCTACCGCGGCCGACAGGGCGCGGACGTGGGCCTGCTGGTCCGCCGGGTACGCGACACCCTGGCCGCCGACGACCTCCAGTGCGTGGGCACCTCGGCGACCATGTCCACCGAGGGCACCCTGGAGGACCGGCGGCGAGCGGTCGCCGATGTCGCAACCACCCTTTTCTCGACCCCCGTCACCCCGGACCGCGTGGTCGGCGAGACCCTGGTCCGCGCCACCTCCGGGCGTGAGCCGAGCGACGCCGAACTTGCCGACCGCGTGATGGCGAACGCCCCCTCGACCGACTACGACGTCCTCAAGGACGACCCGCTCGCCGCCTGGATCGAGACCGAGTTCGGCCTGCTCACGCTCACTGACGGCCCGGACAAGGGCGCTCTCGTACGAGCCGAGCCGACGACCGTCAAGACGGCGTCCGAGAAGCTCGCCGCCCGCACCGGTGAGTCGG
This sequence comes from Streptomyces montanus, assembly GCF_005786655.1. Lineage (NCBI taxonomy): Bacteria > Bacillati > Actinomycetota > Actinomycetes > Kitasatosporales > Streptomycetaceae > Streptomyces > Streptomyces montanus. The sequence goes on along the minus strand of NZ_VBZC01000004.1, from coordinate 152,917 downwards.
AGGAGACGTGCGTGGCCGCCATCCGCGACACCCTGCACGCGGGTTCGCAGGCCAAGGACGAGACGAGAAGGCCCCTGTTCGCCTTCCGCCTGCACCAGTTCCTGTCCAAGGGCGACTCGGTGTACGTGTCCCTGGAGGACGAGGAGAACAGGCACATCAGCCGCACCTACCAACTGCGCGTGCCCGGCGCCAAGGAGAAGATCCTGCTGCCGCTGTCCTTCTGCCGCGAATGCGGCCAGGAGTACCTGACGGTGGCCCGCGAGGAGCGCAAGGACGGCTCGTTCGCCTTCCGACCGCGCACCGAGGACGACGAGGACAACGGCTACCTGTACGTCAGCGCCGAGAACCCCTGGCCCGAGGACACGGGCAAGGCGATCGACGAGCAGCGCTTCCCGGACAGCTGGGTGGTGACTGACGACAAGAAGGGCGTCCCCGTCCTGGCCGACAGCCGGCGCAAGCGGGCCCCGCAACAGGTGTGGGTGAAGCCCGACGGATCGGTGGTCGACCGCGGGCAGGGCCTGTACACGGCCTACATCCCCGTGCCCTTCATGTTCTGCCTCAACTGCGGCGTGAGCTACGAGACCGCGCGCGGCAACGACTTCGCCAAGCTGATGACGATGGACCGCGAGGGCCGTTCCACGGCGACCTCCCTCATCAGTTCCAGCATCGTCCGCCACCTCAAGGAACTACCGACCACCGAACTCGACGAGGACGCACGCAAGTTGCTCACCTTCGTCGACAACCGCCAGGACGCCAGTCTCCAAGCCGGCCACTTCAACGACTTCGTCCTGGTCACCCAACTCCGCGGCGGTCTCTACCAGGCGATGGTGGAGGCCGGCGAGGAAGGGCTGCTGCACGAGGACGTGGCACCCGCCGTGGTGAAGAAGCTCGGCCTGACGCCGCAGGACTACTCGCAGAACCCGAAGGAGCCGTCCGGTCAGGCGAAGCGCACCCTGCGCGCCCTGGCCAAGGTGGTCGAGTACCGGCTGTACCTGGACCTGGAGCGCGGCTGGCGGGTCACCATGCCCAACCTGGAACAGACCGGTCTGCTGCGTCTGGAGTACGCCGACATGCAGGAGATCTGTGAGGACGAGGAGCGCTGGGCCCAGGCCTGCGGCCCCCTGAGCTCTGCCGACCCTCTGAAACGTGCCGAGCTCTCCCGCATCCTCCTGGACGAGCTGCGGCGTGTACGTGCCGTGGACTTCCCGTACTTCGAGCAGGCCGAGTTCGACGAGTTGCGCAGGCTGTCGTACCTGCTCAACGACGCGTGGGGACTCGCCGAGACCGAACGCACCCCGCCTCCGCCCGGTACGGCGTACACCCGTCCGGGCCGTCCGGGCCGGCCGCGCGGTGAGCAGAACCTGACCGCCAGGTCCGACTTCGGCCGGTTCCTGCGCAGGCCGGGCCAGTTCCCCGCGTTGGGACAGCCGCTGGACATGGCCGAGGCACAGGAGCTGATCGTCGACCTGGCCAAGGTGCTGGCGGATGCCGGTCTGCTCACCGAGGTCCCGGCCGGACGTGGTGAGACCCCCGGTTACCGCATCAACCACACGACCGTGATCTGGACGGCCCGCGACGACGAGTTCGGTGCCGTGGACCGGCTACGCCGCACCTACGGCAAGGGCAAGGGCCCGCGTGTGAACCTGTTCTTCAAGGACCTCTACAAGAACGTCGCCGCCACCCTCGCCGGCCTGGTGGCCCGAGAGCACACCGCGCAGGTACCCGCTCCGGTCCGCGAGACACGCGAGGAGGACTTCCGCAAAGGCATCCCCCTGCCCGTGCTCTACTGCTCCCCCACGATGGAGCTCGGCGTCGACATCGCCAGCCTGAACACAGTGGCAATGCGGAACGTCCCTCCCACGCCCGCCAACTACGCCCAGCGCAGCGGCCGGGCGGGCCGCTCCGGACAGCCCGCGCTGGTGACCACATACTGCGCCACCGGCAACAGCCACGACCAGTACTACTTCCGCCGTTCGAACCTGATGGTCGCGGGCTCGGTCGCCCCGCCCCGCCTGGACCTCGCCAACGAGGACCTGGTGCGCTCGCACATCCACGCCATATGGCTGGCCGAGACCCACCTCGACCTCGGCAAGCGCATCCCGCACTTCGTCGACGCCGACGGCGACACCCCCTCGCTGCGGATCTATCCGCAGTACGTGGAGAAGATCCGCGACCCCGCGGCGCAGCGGCGCGCACTGCGCCGGGCGACGGCGGTGCTCAAGGACTCATTGGATGTCCTGAAGGACACCTCGTGGTGGGACGAGCAGTGGCTGGAGCGCACGGTCGAGAGGGCTCCGGGCGGCTTCGACAACGCGCTCGGCCGCTGGCGCGAGCTGCTGCGGAAGGCTCTGAAGGAACGCGAGATCCAGCACCGGCGCATCGTCGACAACACGCTGGGCAAGGACGCCTCGGCGCAGGCCGAGCGCCGCCGCCACCAGGCGGAGACGCAGCTGAAGCTCCTGAAGAACGAGGACACGAACGGCAGCACTCTCCTGTCGGACTTCACGCCGTACCGCTATCTGGCCTCCGAGGGCTACCTGCCGGGCTACTCCTTCCCCCGGCTGCCCCTGGCCGCGTTCATCCCGGGCACCGGCCGTGCCGCGCGCTGGGGCCCGGACGGCGACTACCTCCAGCGGTCGCGCTTCATCGCGATCCGCGAGTTCGGCCCCGGCGCCTTCATCTACCACGAGGGCAGCCGCTACCAGGTGGACCGCGTCCAGCTGCCCACCAGTGCTTCCGGCGACCTGCAGACCGAGGAGGCCAAGGTGTGCGAGCACTGCGGCTATCTGCACGTCGGGGAGGAGCTGGAGAACACCTGTGACTTCTGCGGCGTGGAGCTGACCGACGCCCGCTACAACCTGCTGCCGCTGCGCACGGTCTTCACCAGGCGCCGCGACCGGATCTCCTCCGACGAGGAGGAGCGCCAGCGCACGGGCTACTTCGTCGAGGTGTCGTACAAGTTCAACAAGCACGGCTCCCGGGACGGTTCGCTGAACGCGGCCGCCGCCGACGCGAACGGCGAGCCGCTTGCCGACCTGACCTACGGCGACAGTGCCACGGTCCGCCTCACCAACCTCGGCCACCGGCGCAGCAAGCAGCGCTCGGGCTTCTGGCTCGACCCCATCGAGGGCAAGTGGCTGGACGCCAAGAAGGACCAGGACAAGCCCGGCAAGCTCACCACCGACGAGCAGGACGGCCTGGAGAGCGCAGAGAAGGCGGACCGCAAGGTCCCGGTGATCCCGTACGTCCAGGACACCCGCAACATCCTGGTGCTCCAGCTGGCCACACCGATCACCGCGGAGATGGCGGTCACGCTCCAGTACGCCCTGGAGCGGGGCATCGAGGCCGAGTTCCAGCTGGAGGACAGCGAGCTGGACACCGAGCAGCTGCCTCCCTTCGACGGGCTCCGGGACCGCATCCTGTTCATCGAGAGCAGCGAGGGCGGGGCCGGCGTCCTGCGGCGTCTGCAGGCCGAGCCGAAGGCGCTGCGCCGGGCGGCCGCCCGCGCTCTGGAGATCGCCCACTTCACCTCGAACGGCACGGACAAGGGTGGCCGCGAGGACGGACCGACCTGTGAAATGGGCTGCTACGACTGCCTGCTGTCGTTCGGCAACCAGCGCCACCACCAGGTCATCGACCGCCACCTCGTGAAGGACCTCCTGCTGAGCTTCGCCGGGGCACTGGTCACCGACACCGGTCCGGGCGTCTCCCGGGACGAGCACGCGCAGGCCCTCATCGACGGCGCCGACAGCACGCTGGAGCAGCGGTTCGTGGCCTTCCTGGCCCACAACGGGCTGCGGCTGCCGGACAAGCAGCAGTTCTTCGTCTCCAGCGCGCTGTCCCGTCCGGACTTCGTGTACGAGACGAAGATGGGCCCGGTCGCGGTCTTCATAGACGGCCCGCACCACGACGGCGAGCTGCAAGCCCAGCGTGACGAGGACGCTCAGGAGCGGTTGTACGACGACGGCTGGGAGGTCATCCGCTTCCGGCACGACGACGACTGGTCCGAGGTCACCCGCAGGTACGGTTCGGTGTTCGGCGTCAGCGACTGACCGGCCCGTCGACTCCACTACGTATGTCTCTCCCGAAAGGTCCGCCGATGCCGTCGACGAGCCAGTCCACCACCGCCGCGCCTGCCCAGGACGGCCACCCGGACTTTCCGGTGGGTCTGCTGGTGCGTGCCCGTGGCCGTGAGTGGGTCGTCCTGCCCAAGTCGACGCCCGAGCTGCTGGTGTTGCGCCCGCTCGGCGGCACGGACGACGACATCGCGGGGGTGCTGCCCGCGCTGGAAACGGTGGAGCACGCCCGTTTCGCCCCGCCGAGCCCGTCGGACCTGGGCGACCAGTCGGCGGCCGGACTGCTGCGCAGCGCCCTGAGGATCGGGTTCCGTTCGAGCGCGGGCCCGTTCCGCTCGCTCGCCGGCATCTCAGTGGAGCCGCGCCCGTACCAGCTGGTGCCGCTGCTGATGGCACTGCGCCAGGAGACCGTACGCCTGCTGATCGCGGACGACGTCGGTATCGGCAAGACGGTGGAGTCCGGACTGATCGCGGCCGAACTGCTGGCCCAGGGCGACGCCCAGGGTCTGGTGGTGCTGTGCAGTCCCGCGCTGGCCGAGCAGTGGCGGGCGGAGCTGCGCGGGAAGTTCGGCATCGACGCGGAACTGGTGCTGGCCTCGACGATAGGGCGGCTGGAGCGCAGCCGTATGTACGGGCTCTCGGTGTTCCGCCGTGACCGCAACTACGTCGTGTCGACCGACTTCATCAAGTCCCCGCGCCACCGGGACGACTTCATCAAGAACTGCCCCGACCTGGTGATCGTCGACGAGGCCCACACCTGCACCGCGGACAGCGCCCAGGGCCGCGGCAGGCAGCAGCGCCAGCAGCGGTACGCCCTCCTGCGCACCCTCGCCGACGACCCCACCCGCCATCTCCTGCTGGTCACGGCGACTCCGCACAGCGGCAAGGAGGAGCCGTTCCGCAACCTGCTGGGTCTGCTGGACAACCGGCTGGAGACGATGATCCTGGACCGCGGGGCGGGCCGCGACCTGCTCACCCAGCACTTCGTGCAGCGCCGCCGGGCGGACATCCGCGACGACTTCCGCGACGACGCGAACTTCCCGAGCGACCGCCTCTCCGCCGAGGTCGACTACACCCTGCACGCCGACTACCGCCGGCTCCTCGACGAGGTCATCACCTACGCGCGGGAGACGGTCCGCAGCGCGGACGGCGCCCTCCAGCAGCGCATCCGCTGGTGGTCCGCCCTCGCCCTGCTGCGCGCACTCGGCTCCTCCCCAGCCGCCGTCCGCAGGACCTTGCGCACCCGGGCCGGCGTGCAGGACGCCGACTCGGTGACCGAGGCCGACGCGATCGGCAGCCGGACCGTCACGGACTCCGCCGACGACGAGTCGGCCGAGTCCGCCGACGCCGTCCCCGGCACGCTGCTCGCCCCCGGCGCCACCGACCCGGACGCGGAGAGTCTGGACGAGGAGGACAAGACCCGGCTGCTGGCCATGGCCGAGGCGGCCGGAGCACTCGCGGGTCCCGCCAAGGACCGCAAGCTCAAGCAGCTGATCGCCACCGTCAAGGAGTTGCTGGACGAGGGCTACAACCCGATCGTCTTCTGCCGTTTCATCTCCACCGCCGAGTACGTCAAGGAACACCTGGACAGCGCCCTCAACAAGGGCCGCAAGACGAAGGCATACGCCGTCAAGGCCGTCACCGGCGAGCTCTCCCCCGACCAGCGCGTCGCCCGGATCGCCGAGCTGACGGAGGAGGGCGAGGACGGCGAGGCTCCCCTGGAGCAACGGGTCCTCGTGGCCACCGACTGCCTCTCCGAGGGCGTGAACCTCCAGGAGAGCTTCGACGCGGTCGTCCACTACGACCTCGCCTGGAACCCCACCCGCCACGAGCAGCGCGAGGGCCGCGTCGACCGTTTCGGCCAGCGCCGGGACCTCGTCAAGGCGGTCACGCTGTACGGCGCCGACAACGCGATCGACGGCATCGTCCTGGACGTCCTGCTGCGCAAGCACGCCCGCATCCGCAAGGCGACCGGCATCTCCGTGCCCGTCCCGGACTCCTCGGAGAACGTGATGCAGGCGGTGCTGGAGGGCCTGATCCTGCGCGGTGAGCGGCCGGAGTTCGAGCAGGAGAGCCTGTTCACGGTGGAGTCGGCGGTCGGGAAGCAGACGGCCGAGCTGCACCGGGCCTGGCAGAGCGCCGCCGAGCGGGAAACGGCCTCGCGCTCGCGGTACGCGCAGAACGCGGTGAAGAAGGACGAGGTGGCGCAGGAAGTCGCCGAGGTACGGGCGTCACTCGGCACCGGCGAGGAGGTGCGCCGCTTCACCCGCCGTGCCCTGGCCGCCCTGCGCGGCGTTCCTGGCCCCCTGCGTGGCGACGCGGACGGCTTCACGCTGAACTCGGAGGCCCTGCCGGCGGCCCTGCGCGACGCGTTCGACACGTTCCTCGGCCCCCGCCACCCCCGTCCGGTCGCCTTCCACGACGCGCCCACCGCTCCACGCGGTGAGGTGGCGCTCACCCGTACCGACCCGGTGGTGGCGTCGGTCGCCCGCTTCGTCCTCGACGCGGCGCTCGACGACCAGATGCCCCAGTGGCAGCGCCCGGCCCGCCGCTGCGGAGTGGTCCGCACGACGGCGGTCACCAAGCGCACCACGCTGCTCCTGGTCCGCTACCGCTTCCAGCTCACCCTGCCGGGCCGCGACGGCGTGAACCGGCAGCAACTGGCCGAGGACGCGCGCGTGCTGGCCTTCCGGGGCGGGGCGAACGCCCCGGAGTGGCTGCCGGAGGAGGACGCCATCGCTCTGCTGGAGGCCCGGGCCGCGCAGAACACCCAGCGTGAGTTCGCACAGCAGCGGATCGAGGGCATCCTCGGCTCGCTGGAATCGCTGATGCCGGTCCTGGAGGAGCGCGGCGAGGAGCTGGCAGCCCGTCTCCTGGACTCGCACCGCCGGGTGCGCGGCGCCTTCCGCGACGTGCGCGGCATGACGGGCCCGGTCCGTCGCGGCCTGCGCGTGGACGTCCAGGGCAGCCCGGACGTGCTCGGCGTGTACCACTATCTGCCGGTCCCCGTCCTCGACAGCACGAACGGTACGGACGAGACGACCACGAACGGGGAAGCCCGCTGATGAGCCTCGCGAAGACCATCGTCACCGACTCCGTCCTCACCGTCGGCGGTCTCCTGCCGCCGGACACGCTGACCCGTGTACGTGACGGCAAGGACATCCCCGGCGCCCAGCCCTCCGACTACGGCCTGTTCGCCGCCAACGACACGGTCCGGGACGCGGCCGAGCGTTCGTGGGCGTATCTGAAGGGTGTGTGGGCGGCCTACCAGGACGGTCTGGTCAAGGAAGGCGCGGACAAGAACGAGGCCATCGCGGCAGTGGGCCTGACCGTCGAGCGCTGGCTGCTGCCGCTGTTCGAGCAGCTGGGCTACGGCCGCCTGCCGGACGGTCCGACGGAGGGGCTGCCGTCGGCGGACGGCGAGAAGAGGTTCGCGGTCAGCCATGTATGGCAGGGTGTGCCGGTCCACCTGACCGGCTGGAACGTGGCGTTGGACGGCCGGGGCGCGATCCCCCAGCCGCTGGTCCAGGAGTACCTCAACCGCAGCGGCGAGCAGGCGCTGTGGGGCATGGTCTCCAACGGCCGCCTGGTCCGCCTGCTGCGCGACTCGACGTCGATGGTCGGCTCGGCATACGTCGAGTTCGACCTGGAGGGCATCTTCGAGGGTGACCGCTTCGCCGACTTCCTCCTCCTGTGGCGCCTGACCCACCGCTCCCGCCTCGAACCGCACAGCGAGCCGGGCCCGGCCGGCTGCTGGCTGGAGAAGTGGCGCACGGAGGCGATCGCCAGCGGCACGCGCGCGCTGAACCAGCTCCGGCTGGGCGTGGAGAAGGCCCTGGTGACCCTCGGCAGCGGCTTCATCGCCCACCCCGCCAACACGAAGCTCCGCGAGAAGCTGCACGAGTCCGAGGTGACGGTCCGGGACATGCACCCGGCGCTGCTGCACCTCGTCTACCGCCTGCTGTTCCTGTTCGTGGCGGAGGACCGGGGCCTGCTGATCCCGGAGGACGCCCCGGCGAAGGCCCGCGAACGCTACGAGAACTACTTCTCCACGGCCCGCCTCCGCCGCACGGCCATCCGCCGCACGGGCGGTCCGCACGGCGACCAGTGGCACGCGCTGAACCTGGTCCTGAAGGGCCTGGGCACGGAGGGCGGCCGCCCGGAGCTGGGCCTGCCGGGCCTCGGCGGCCTGTTCGAGCGTACAGAGTCGGACAAGGTCCTGGAAGGCCTGGAACTGCCGAACGAGGCGCTCTTCACAGCGATCAAGGCCCTGTCGGTCGTCATCGACCCCAAGCTCAACCGCCCGCGCCGCGTGGACTACCGCCACCTGGGCGCGGAGGAACTGGGCTCGATCTACGAGTCCCTCCTTGAACTGGTCCCGCGCTTCAACCCGGCGGCCAACACCTTCGAGCTGCGCACGCTGGCGGGCAACGAGCGCAAGACGACGGGCTCGTACTACACCCCGTCCTCACTCATCGACTGCCTGCTGGACTCCGCGCTGGACCCGGTCATAGACGACGCGGTCAAGTCGGGCACGACCCGGGAGGAGCAGGAGGCGGCACTGCTCCGCCTGACGGTCTGCGACCCGGCGTGCGGCTCCGGCCACTTCCTGGTGGCGGCGGCCCGGCGTATCGCGAAGCGCCTGGCATCGGTTCGGACGGACTCGCCCGAGCCGAGTGCCGAGGACACGCGGACGGCACTGCGGGACGTGATCAGCCGCTGCATCTACGGCGTCGACCTGAACCCGATGGCTGTGGAGCTGGCGAAGGTCTCCCTGTGGATCGAGTCCTTGGAGCCGGGCAAGGCGCTCAGCTTCCTCGACTCGCACGTCAAGCACGGCAACGGGCTGGTGGGCGCGACGCCGAAGCTGCTGGAGGACGGGCTCCCGGACGACGCGTTCAAGGTGATCGAGGGGGACGACAAGACATGGGTGACGAAGCTTCGTAAGCGGAATCTCGCTGAGCGGGTGGCCTGGGAGACGCGGAAGAAGGGCGTCCACCAGGGCGAGCTGTTCTCGTCGACGACCGCGCTGGCCGCGTCCAACGTGAAGATCGCGCGGGAGGCCGCGAAGATCACGAACGCGCGGAATGATGAGCTGGAGTACGTCCATCGGCAGAGGGACGCGTACTTGGAGCTAACCGAGGATCCCGACTCGGAGTACGTACGGGAGCGGGAGCTCGCCGATGCGTGGTGCGCGGCGTTCGTGTGGGAGAAGACCGAGGAGGCGCGTCCGCCGGCGCTGACGTTGCAGGGGCTGCTCGACCTGCGGGAGGGCGGCTGGGCGAAGCTGCCGGAGGGGTCGCGGAAGAAGGTCGCGGACCTGCGGGAGGAGTACCGGTTCTTCCACTGGCATCTGGAGTTTCCCGAGGTGTTCTCGGTGCCGGAGGATGCGGATGGCTCGGCCGTGGGGGTGGATGAGCGGACCGGGTGGGGCGGGGGGTTCAGTTGTGTGCTGGGGAATCCGCCGTGGGAGACCCTTGAGTTCCAGGAGCAGGAGTTCTTCGCCACGCGGCGGTCAGAGATCGCGGAGGCTGCGAATCAGGCGGCACGACAGCGGCTGATCGCTGCGCTGGCTACGAGCGAGGAGCGGGCGGATCGGAAGCTGCACGCGGAGTACGCGGCGGCCAAGCGTGTTGGTGCCGGGTTCAGCCATCTGTGCAAGGACTCGGGCCGCTTTCCGTTGTCGGCGCGGGGAAAGCTGAACACGTATCCGCTCTTCGCTGAGGCAGCATCCCAGGGAATCGCACCCCATGGGCGGTTCGGTCAGGTACTGCCCACGGGAATCGCCACCGACGCGTCGACGGCCCCTTTCTTTTCCGATCTGGTGCGCAGCGGACGGCTCGGGTCCGTCCTGGACTTCGACAATGAGGCTTACCTTCTTAGCCAAGCCGTTCACCACGACACTCGATTCTGTCTCTTGACGGCCGCGGGAACGGGACAACGTGTGCTTGACACGTCATTTGCGTTTAGGGTCCGCTACATGGAGGATCTACCCGGCCGCCGCTTCGCAATGCCGCCCGACGAAGTTCTCCTCGTAAACCCCAACTCGGGCACGTTGCCCCTGTTCCGTTCACGCAATGATGCAGAGATCACGTTCGGAATCTACCGCCGGATCCCTGTTCTCATAAAGGAGGGTGCCCCAGACGGAAACCCCTGGGATCTCACCTTTCGCCAAGGCCTTTTCAATATGTCCTCAAACTCAGGTACGTTCCGCACGCACGACGAGTTGACGGTCGACGGATGGGCCCTGAAGGGCAACGTCTTCGAGCGGGGCGGCGAGCGCTACCTCCCGCTCTACGAGGCGAAGATGCTTTACCACTTCGACCATCGGCTCGGCACGTACGAGGGCCAGACCGAGGCGCAGGCCAACATGGGGACGCTACCTCGGGTGACGCCGGAGCAGCACGATGATCCGGGATTCGTGCCGATGCCGCGGTACTGGGTGCCGGAGTTCGATGTGGATGCGGGAAGGAAGGACAGGAAGGGCAAGCCGGTCCTGGAGGCTGGGGTGGCTTCGCGGTTGGCGGAGCGGAAGTGGCACAGTGGCTGGCTCATGGGCTGGCGAGACGTAACCAACGCCGCTAACGAACGCACAGTAATCCCGTCACTGTTTCCGGCCCACGCGGCTGGCCACACCATTCCTATCGCCTTTCCGAGAGACGCGGTTCACGCAGCACTGCTTCAGGCGTGTCTATCCTCCTTCGTCGTTGACTTCGCAGCCAGGCAGAAGATCTCCGGTAAGCACCTGACATACGGCTACCTGTACCAACTCCCCGTTCCTGCGCCGTCGACTTTCGAAGACTGGACCACGGACACCACCTGGATCACGTCTCGCATCGCCGAACTCGTTTACACGGCGTATGACATGAGCGATTTCGCTAAAGAACTGGGCGTACCCCCGGGCGGACCATTCCGCTGGGACGAGGAGCGCCGCTCCCGCATCCGTGCCGAGCTGGACGCCGCCATGTTCCACCTCTATGGCCTTGATCGCGCCGAAGTCGACTACGTCATGGAGACCTTCAACCTCGTCAAACAGGATGACGAGGCCACCCACGGCACCTACCGCACCAAGACCCTGATCCTCGACATCTACGACCACATAGCCGAAGCCCAGCGAACCGGCACCCCCTACCAGACCCTCCTCGACCCACCCCCCGGCCAGGGCCCCCGCCACCCGGCGTAACCCGAACCACGCCCACTCCCCATCCCGCCTGAGCACCCCCACCGGCGCGCCGCAAGCCCGCAGCGCGCCGCACTCGGCGTCTCCATCGCCCGCCCACAACACCGCACAGGCAGCCGCATATGGAACCCCGCAACTACCGCATGGTCGTCTCGACCACGCAGGACTTTGTCAACACCTCCGCCGAAGTGGACCGCCAACTGCACCACTGGTTAGGCGAGATGAAGCGCTACAACACCTCCGCCCTGGACGAGGGCCGCAACGAGATAGCCAAGGGCGTCACCCTCGACCACGACGTCACAGCCGGCCGGCACGGCTCGTACTCCCGCTGGCGTCTGCGCGAGACCAAGGACCCCGCCCAGGGCACATGGCAGTCCACCCTGGTCGTCCGCTCGGGCAACCGCAACGACAACCGCCGCACCTGGCTCCAGGTCGACATCGAACACCAACCGGCCCCAGGCCAGCGCCCCATCCGGGCCAACACCCCCGGCATAGCCAAGCTGCTCCTCGACGCCCTCCCCACGCAGGACGGACTCGCCGACGTCGGCACGGTCCCGAAGTTCATCGAGCCGGACGACGTCGAGGAGGTCATCGAGGAACTCTGCGAGCCGCACCGCAGACTCCCCGTCATCGTGGCGAGCGTCCCCTACGGTCAGGACGCCGAGGCCTGGACGCAGAAGATCGTCGAACCGGTCTTCCGTCACCTCAGCGGCCTCGCCGTGATGTATGTCCTCGGACCCGAAGCACAGCAAGCCTTCAACAGCACCCTGGAATACCACCCCGTCTTCGGCGGCGGTATCCGTACGTACCGCCCCGGCGTCGACCCCGCCTGGCAACCCGACGCCCAGCGCCACCCGGTGATGTCCCGGACCACCATCGAGGCGAACCCCCACCGCGCGGCCGGCATACTCGCCTCGCTCCCCCAACGGCTGGCCCTGAGACACCCCCTTCCACAGCCCCTGGACACCCTCCCCGTCCAGCGCACCCGCCCCCGCCCGGCCGCCGACGACTCCAGCCTCAAGGAACTGCGCGGTGAGCTCAGGTCGGCCGAGGCGCTGCTCGAGGAGGCGGAACAGCGCGAGGAAGCCCGCGACGAGGAGATCCGTGACTTCCGTCAGCAGCTGAAGCAGGCCGAAGACCGGGACTTCGAACAGATCGTCGAGAACGACCAGCTCTACGGCGACCTCCAGGACGCCCGCAACAAGATCCGCTTCTTGCAGAAGCAGCTCGAAGAGGCCGGCCTCCACGCGCTCGTCCACACCTCGCCTCCGCAACCGGCCGACCGGCCCGTCACCTTCACCGAAATCCTGGACCGCATGGGCGAGTTCCCGCACCTGCGCTTCACGGGCAACGCCAAAAAGGCCAAGGAGCTCGACGCCCAGTGCATCGGCAACTGGGTCACCGTCGCCTGGGACGCCCTTCGCGCCCTCAACGACTACGCCGCCGCCTCCGCCGCAGGCACCACGGGCGGCGACTTCCGTCACTGGTGCGACAACCTGCCGGACGACTGCGAGAACCCCTTCCCCTCCGGCAAGGTCAAGATGAAGGAGTCCGAGACGGTGGGGAACAACACGGACTGGCGCCGCCAGCGCACGTTCCCCGTACCGAAGACCGTCGACCACAAGGGCAAGCTGTTCATGCAGGCACACCTGCGCATCGGTGGAGGCAACACCGTGTCGCCGCGACTGTACTTCCACGACGACGGCCCCGGCACCGGGTTCGTGTACGTCGGGTACATCGGCCCGCACCCGGACAACACGCAGACGTGATCGTCAGCGTGTGACGGCGAACCGTACGAACGCGTCCCACTCCAGGGCACCGAATGCCAGCTGAGCACGGGCGGGTGCCTTGGAGTCGCGGACGTGGACGGTGCCGGGCGTCGCGGCGGCCTCAAGGCATTCGCCGCCCTCGGCACCGCTGTAACTGCTCTTGAACCAGGTGAGTTCGGGCGAGATGGTGTCAGTGCTCATCGCTCTCCCAACAGTTCCTGCATCAGGGCGAGGGACTCACTCGGGGTAAGGGCCTGCCCACGAATGCTTCCGTAGCGCGCGGCCAGGATACGCACTTCCTCGGGGTCAGTGATCAACTGGCCGGCTCCCTGCACTTCCAGGTATGCGACCTGCGCCTTCCCCTTGGGCGTCAGCAGGATGAATGGCCCGTCCACCCCGGAGTTCTCCTCACAGTCCAGCGGCAGCACTTGCAGGGTGATGTTGCGCAGCCGACCGAGCTTCGACAGATGCTCCAACTGCCCTTGGCGCACCTTGAGCCCTCCGAGTTTCCGCCGTAGCACGGACTCGTCGATGACGGCCGTGACCATGGGCGGCGGCCACCCCGTAAGGATCTCCTGCCGTGCCAGTCGTGAGACCACCCTCTGTTCGATGGTCTCCTCGGACAGCAGCGGCTGTCGACCGTTCAGCAAGGTCCGAATGAAGTCCTCGGTCTGCAACAAGCCGGGCGGCGCAAGGGTGCTGTAAAAGTTGATCTCAACGGCACTCGACTCCAACCGCGCATAATCCTTGAACCACGCCGGATGCCGAACCCTCGCCTTCGCCTTGGCCTTCTCGATGTCCTCGATCGTGGCCTTCAACAACCCACCGGCACCGAGCAGTTCATCCGCCGCCACCAGAAACTCAGCCTGCGGCGTCCGTCTCCCCCGCTCCAGCGAGGAGACCAGATCCTCGCTGTACCCCAGCCGGTCCCCCAACTCCTTCTGCGTGAACCCCGCCCGCTCCCGCAGCAGCTTCACCTGCTTGCCGACCGCCCGCATCAGGTCACCGCTCAGCTCGCCCTCGTCGTACGACTCCCGCTCCTCGGACACCACCCAGTACCCCCTGTCAGGTCACGGCCGACACCCGGTACGGCACACGTTCCGTACCGGTACAGACACCCTCCATACCGGAGGAATCACTGATCAGCGTAGAGCGCCCCGACCACACTCGGTGACATGAAGTCACAGATCTCCACCCTCCACTTCACTCAGCTCCTCAGCGCCGCCCGCCTGGCCCGTCTGCTGACGACTCACCAGCTCACCGAATGGGGCTGGCCTCCCTACTGCACGACCAGCGAGTCCGCCGCCCTGGTCGTCGGCGAGCTCGCCGCGAACGCTGTGACCCACGGCCGGGTGAGAGGCCGCTGCTTCCGCCTCACCCTCGCCATGGACGCCCCGGACACGCTCCGTGTCGAGGTGGCCGACCTACGAGGCGACCGCCGACCCCAGCCCCGTACCGGCACCGCCCCCGCCGCCCTCGACCTCACCGCCGAATCAGGGCGCGGCCTGCTTGTCGTGGACGCGCTCGCCGCCCGCTGGGGTACGGCCCCCTACCCGCCCTCCGGCAAGACCGTCTGGGCATGTCTCCCACTCTCCTGACCGCGAATACGAGACAGTCCGTCCACAGGCGGACACGGGGCGTGGACAACCCCAGGGGGAGGTGGAGAGAATTCTGATCACGTTGTGGAAGGGACATGCACGTGGGGGAAAGCAGCGCCTTCGGCGGCGCCGTGCCGCGCTTACCGGGCGGGCTCGAGGTGTACGCCGGCGAGGACGGGGCCGTGACGTGGAGCGGCGTCGAGTTGACGGTCGACGTGATGCGGGAGTTACAGGCGGGGCCGTGGGCCGAGCGGGCCGGCGATCTCACGGCCACACGCGACATCGTCACCGAGTTACGGTCCCTGGCCACGACCGACATGGAGACCGCGTTCATCGGCACTCTGCTCGCGACCGAGCCGGAGCCGAAGGACTGGCAGTACGGCGAGGCCCTCGCCGAGGTGCTGTTGGAACACTGGCACGGGGCCGTGTGGCTGTGGGACGGTGCCCGGGACCGGCGGACCCGCAAGGCGAGCCTGCCGGGTGCCGACCTGGTCGGCCTGTGCGTGGCGGACGGTTCGGCCACGCTACTGTTCGGCGAGGTCAAGTCGTCGTCGGAGGCGAAGAGCCCGCCGCAGGTCGTGACCGGCAAGACGGACGGCATGATCGAGCAGCTCAAGCGGCTCACTCAGATCAACGACCACATGACGCTCCTGAAGTGGCTGCGCCACCGCTGCCGGACCGAGGAGCACATCAGCGCGTATCAGACCGCCGCCCGTCGTTTCATCGGCTCCGCAGGCAAGGACTTCCGGCTTTTCGGTTGTCTGGTCCGGGACACCGCGCCCTTGGCGTCAGATCTGAGCGGTCCCGCCACCGAGCTCGCCAAGACGGTCGTAGAGCCCATGCACGCCCTGCTGACCGCCTGGTACCTGCCGATCGCCAAGGCCACCTGGCCCACGCATGCGGCGGCGGGGGTGGGTGACAGTGGCTGATCTCGGCTGGCTGGAAGGCGCGCTCGACCCCGGGCTCGTACAGGAGGCGGGTGAACGAGCGCAGCGCGTGCTCATCGGTTCCGCTCTTCGGGCCGTGCACGGGGAGGTTCCCGAGGGCTCCCCAAACAGCCGCGAGGCGGTCGACTTCGCGGTGGACGCCCTGGATCTGCTCGCGTGGGACGCGATCGCGCAGGATCCGAAGGCGGAGTCCACGCGGCGGTTGTGCGCGCAGATGTTCGCCCTGGCGCGAGCCCGGCTGCCGGAGGGGGACTCTCCCGAGGCACGGCTCGAACTGCTGCGCACGGCCTGCCTTGGCTGGATCGCCGACGAGACCCCGCTCGCGGCCCGGCTGCTCGCGGACGTCGAGCTGCCCTCAGTACCGGATCCGCAGGAGGACTGGGAGTCCCGCATCCGGCGCGGGGCGGCCGACGCGTGGCTGCTGCTGCTCCGCAAGCGCGGGTGGGACGATCTCGACGCGCTGGACCATCTCGTGGCACGGCTGCGGAGCGAGCAGACGGGAGCGGAGGAGCCGTACCTGTCGGCGGCCGGTGAGGACGCCCGGCCCGCCGCCTGGGCGCTGGCAGCCCACTATCACCTGCTGAAGACGGCGGAGCTGCTCGCCGAGTACCTGGCGACCGGGAGCCTTCTGCGCCAGAGTCGCCCGAGTCGTCACTACGGCGTACGCGAGCGCGTGCAGTCGCACTGCGACCGTGCCCTGGAGGCGGCCACCGCCTCGGCCGACCCCGATCTCGAAGTGCTCGTACGGCTGCTGACCGCCACGGCGGACCAGATCATCGACAACAGCCTGTGGACGGTGGCGCGCGCGGTCAGCCCGGAGGTGAACGCCTTCGTGGCCTCCCTCGTCGACCGGGGCCGGCCGCGCCCGATCTTCGAGGTGCTGCCGCCGCAACGCATCGCCCTCGCCGAGCAGGGCCTGATCCGGACGGCGCACCGGAGTGTCGTGGTCAGCCTGCCGACCAGCGCGGGCAAGACACTGATCGCCCAGTTCCGGATCCTCCAGGCACTCAACGCGTATGACAAGCAGCGGGGCTGGGTCGCGTACATCGCCCCGAACCGGGCGCTGGTCAACCAGGTGACCCGGCGCCTGCGCCGCGACTTCGCCGATCTCGGCATCGGGGTGGAACGGGTCAGTCCCGCCCTGGAGTTCGACGGCCTGGAAGAGGACATGCTCACCGACCGCGGTGAGCGGCAGTTCCGGGTACTGGTCTCCACGCCCGAGAAACTGGATCTGCTGCTGCGGTCGGGTTGGCAGGAGAAGATCGCCCGTCCGTTGTGTCTGGTCGTGGCCGACGAGGCGCACCATCTGGGGGTCGACGAGCGCGGGATCAAGCTGGAGTTGCTGCTGGCGACCGTCAACCGGGAGGCCCAGGACGCGGGGTTCCTGCTGCTCACACCCTTCATCGACAACGGTGACGTCATCGCCGAGTGGCTGGACAGCAGCAGCCGGCAGTCGGTCGGACTGTCCGTGGACTGGACTCCGAACGACCGCATCCTGGCACTGGCGCGACGCAGGCGTGCCTCGGGCAACGGCGGCTTCCAGGTGGAGCTGGAGCCCCTGGTCACCAGCCGGGGCACGCTCAGCGTCCCCGATCTCCTACCCCTGGACGGGAACCGGCCGCTCCGTATGTCCTGGTCACAGGCCGGCAGCCCGACCAAGCTCGCCGCGGCCACGGCGGCGATCCTGGCCCCGCGAGGGCAGACCATCACGCTCGCCGGACGGCCCGACTACGCCTGGACGATCGCCAAGAGCATCGCGGGCGGCCGACCGGACCTGACGGAGGTGAGCGAGGACCTGAGAGCCGTACAGGAGGTCGTGGCGGAGGAGTTCGGGGCGGGCTTCCCGCTGGTGGGGATGCTCGCGAAGGGTATCGGCATCCATCACCGGGGGCTGCCGGAGGACATCCGTACGGTGACGGAGTTCCTGATGGAATCCGGTGACCTGACCCATCTGGTGGCCACGACGACCGTTGCGGCAGGCGTCAACTTCCCGGTGGCGAACGTGGTCCTGGCGTCCCACCAGTACCCGTACGGCAACGACATGCCCGCCTCCGACTTCTGGAACCTGGCAGGACGCGCGGGCCGGGTCGAGCAAGGCGAGGTGGGCCTGATCGCCCTGGCCGCGCCGGACGAAGTACGGGCCGGGCAGTTGCGCGCCTTCGTCAGCCGTAAGGTGGCGGACCTCAACTCCACCCTCGTCGACATGGTGGAGAAGGCTCTGGCCAGCCTTGGCCACCTCGACCTGCACGTCCTCGCCCACATCCCGGAGTGGTCCGCCTTCGTGCAGTACCTGGCCCACACGTACCGGCAGATCGGGGACCACGAGGAGTTCGCCGAGGAGATCGAGCAGATCCTGCGCGGCACTCTGGGGTTCCAGGACCTGCGGCGCAAGGACCGAAGCTGGGCAGCGGAACTGACCCGCAGCGTACGGGTGTACGCGGAGCGGCTGACCGGCAAGGCACTCACCCTGGTCGACAGCACCGGCTTCTCGTGGGAGAGCGTCGAGGCCACCCTCGGCAGGCTGAGCGACGCGCGGATCGACCGCGAGGTGTGGGCCCAGCCGCTCTTCCAGGGCGACCGGCGGCCCCTCGCCCAGCTCATCGGCCTCATGCTGGAGGTGCCCGAGCTCCGCAAGGGCCTGGCCGAGATCGCCAAGGACCACGACGGCCGCAGCGGGGACTTCATCGCGCGGGTCATGCAGGACTGGGTGAACGGGGCTACCGTCACGCAGCTGGCCGCCGACCACTTCAAGAAGGCCGGCGACTCCGACGACCTCAAGGCGATCACCAAGTGCTGCCAACGCCTTTTCGGAGACATGGCGCCCACCGTCTCCTGGGGCCTGTCGGCCCTCCAGTCCCTCACGCTGGGCCAGGAGTTCTCGACAATGGCCCCCGAGACGCAACGCGAACTACGCAACATCCCGTCGTACGCCTTCTACGGAGTCCACTCCGAGGAGGCGATCGCAATGCGACTCGCCGGGGTGCCTCGGTCGGCGGCGGCCCGAATGGCCACAGCGACCGTCGGCGAGGGGGGCCTCGCAGGCCCCGCCGAGGCCCGCACCCGACTCACCACGCTGCCCGAAGCGGCCTGGCAGTCGGCGCTGGGCCCGAAGGGCTCGGCCTACCGGAGGGTCTGGCGGATCCTTGACGGAGTGCAGTGAGCGCGGGCCACGGCTCTCGCAGTACCGCCGCTCAGCGGACGCAGGACGCCCACAGCACGTACGCCCGCCGGGCCTCGGCGAGAAACGCGTCGGTGGCGGCCGCCGCGCCGCACGAGTCCACTGTTGTGGCGACCACGGTCCGCAGGTGATCGGCGCTGATCCGGATCCGATCCTGCCGAGCGTCGTGCTGCCGTGCGGTGAGAGCCTAATCCCGCACCCACATGTCCTCGAGAGTCTTGTCCTTCGGGTCCTCCGCGTCGTGCACGGTCGGAATGCGAGGCGGGACGTCCTCGGTGAGGCGGGGCACGCACCACTCCTTGGCGTCGTCGACCAGGTCATCGGTCTCCCCCTCGAGGATGCGATTCACCACCGCCCGGTCCGCCTCCGAGCGGGCCACTCGGGCGGCGAGCGCGTCGAGCCGGTCGAGCACGGCCGGGACGGCCAGGTCATCGCGGCGGCGCAGCAGGACGCCGAGTTCGCCGGCCGCCTTCCGGCCGGACTCCTGTGCGCGGTCGGATCCGCTCGTTGCAGCGCTCGATCTCGTCGAAGGCCCGCTGTACCGCCCGCACGGCCTCCTCCACGCTCCGCAGACCTCGGTCCGGGTCGTCCTCGTACGCCTTGGTCATCTTGGTCGCGTCGGTCACGCTTGTACCCCCACCCACCGTTTCCCCTTCCCCTGACTGGATCATAGAGAGCTCCGAGGACCACCCCATGCCCACCCTGACCGCCCGCACCAAACCCCGCACCCGCCGGTCCATGGAACTCCTGGCCGAGCGCCCAGACGGCCTGCACTTCAGCGAGCTGTGGCAACTCGTCCTGGCGGAACTGCCGCTCGCCGACGAGGACGCCGAGCGGCTGAAGAGCGGTGACACCAAGGGCGAGAACGCCTGGAAGTGGCAGACGTCCGACCTGGTGATGGCGGGATGGCTGCGCAAGAACAACGGGTTCTGGCGCATCACAGCACTGGGGCGCGAAGCGCTCCGGGAGCATCCGGACGCGACGGACTTCTACGACGGGGCCCGCGCCGCGTACAACTACTGGCAGACCCACCGGCACGGCTTCGCGTACGCGCAGAAGCTCGTCGGGGCCATACCGGCGGAGCGCTGGCTCGATCTCGACACACTGGCGGCGGAGACGCGACTCGACCGAAGGCCACTCGCCCATTGGTTGTGGGGGGCCAGGCCCAAGGGAGCCCAGTGGGTGCACGACGCCCAGGCCACCGTTGCCCCGGAAGTCTGGGCCGACGACACCGAAAGGGCCGAGTTTTTTGCCGAGTTGGACGATTGGGAGCGGTACGGCGAAGAACCTCGCCCTATCGACGTGGCCGAGTTGCAAACACTGCTGACGCAGGAGGATACGAAAGCGCCGCATGCACCCAGCGCTTGGCTGCTGCGGGGTGTCTACGCGAACGACGCGCTTGGCTGGTTTGCAGAGGGGTTCTGTCAGCTGGCCGCCGACCGCCTCGGGTACGTGGACGGCCCGACCTCCGCGGAGGAACTACGGCTTCGGGTCGAAGAGGGATACCGGCATCTTCCCACCAGCCAGCGAGAGGAACTGACTGCGACGTTCCAAACCTTCCTGAACCGCATGCACCCAGGAGACCTGGTCTGCACCCTCAACGAGGGCGCTTTCTACCTTGGAACGATCACCGGCCCCGCCGAATATGGGAACGACGGTACTCCTCCCCTCTTGCAGCGCGACGTGGACTGGATGGACGTGGCGATTGCCCAGGCCGATCTCCCGGAGGAAGTGCAGGGCCGTCTCGCCAGTCAGCACGACATCGTCGACATGACCTCGCTGATGGACGTCCTTACCGGACTGACCCCCATTGCGCACCCGGACGACGACTCGCGGGCGGAACAGGCCGAGGCTGAGGGACCGAGCCGCAGTGGACGCGAACTGCGGCTGCCCGACCCGACGTTGGCTGAGGAGCTGCTGGTCACCGCCGACTGGCTCACCGAGGTACGCGACCTCCTTCAGGACCGCCAGCAAGTGATCTTCTACGGCCCTCCCGGCACCGGCAAGACCTACCTCGCCCAGCACATAGCCGAGCACCTGGCTGGCGACCCCCGAGCGGTGAAGCTGGTCCAGTTCCACCCGTCGTACGCCTACGAGGACTTCTTCGAGGGCTTCCGGCCCGCCGTCAGGTCGGAGGACGGCACCGGAACGCTCACCTTCGCCCTGCGCCCCGGTCCCTTCCGCAAGCTGGTGGACCTGGCGGAGGAGGACCCTTCGACGCCTTACTTCCTGATCATCGACGAGATCAACCGGGCCAACCTCGCCAAGGTCTTCGGCGAGCTGTACTTCGTGCTCGAGTACCGTAACCGGCCCGTGGACCTGCAGTACTCGGGCGAGTTCCACCTCCCCCGCAACGTGTTCGTCATCGGCACGATGAACACCGCCGACCGCTCCATCGCCCTGGTCGACGCGGCCATGCGGCGCAGGTTCGCTTTCGTCGCGCTGCACCCGGACGAGGAGCCGACGGACGGCATGCTGGCCCGGTGGATCGAGCAACGGACGAAGGACGGCCAGATCACGCCCGCCGAAGACGTGGCGGCCCTGCACCAGGAGCTCAACCGCCGGATCGAGGACAAGGACTTCCGCATCGGGCCCTCGTACTTGATGCGCCCCTCGGTCTACGCGGCCGGCGGGCTGAAACGGCTGTGGCGCACCGCGATTCTGCCCCTGCTGGAGGAGCACCACTACGGCGACGACTCGGTGAACGTCGAGGCCCGGTACGGCCTGGCCGCTTTGCGGCGCGCGGTCTCGGGCGGCGGCTCGTGACAGAGGATGCCGAGCGGATCGTCGTTCTCCGGGAGCACGGGCCGTGGACGGACGTGATGATCGACCCGGCGGCGGGACGCACGCTCGCCACGACCGATCTCGTGGACGCCCGGCCAGATCCGCACACGCCGGGTGATCCGCGGCGCTGGCAGGTACGGGCGCGGTCGAAGGTGGGAACCGTCCGGATCGGCGGTGTCCAGCTGACGATCACCCCGAAATTGGCGGTGCGCCGGCTGTTCTTCCTCCTCGGATACGCCCTCGATCCCGGCGCGCACTGGGGCCACGGCGACGGGGACGTCCTGGTGGGCGGCCACGACGACCTCCTGCCGGCCATTGCCCACGCCTTCGAGCGCCAGACTGAACGAGCCCTGCGGCGGGGATTGTTGCAGGGCTACCAGCACACGGAGGACGCGCTGTCCGTCCTGCGTGGGCGGATCAGGGAGTCGGAGCAGATGCGCAGGCGGTACGGCATCCCCGTGCCGGTCGAGGTCGGCTTCGACGAGTACACGGTCGACATCCCGGAGAACCGGCTGCTGCTCGCCGCCGTGGACCGGCTGGTGCGGTTGCCGGGTATCTCCGGTGACATCCGCGGGAGGCTTCTGCGGCTGCGGCGGCGACTGGACGGCGTCGACTGCCTGCGACGCGGAGCGCCCCTGCCGGAGTGGGCTCCATCCCGCCTCAACAAACGTTACGTGCCCGCCCTTCGGCTGGCCGAGCTGATCCTTCGCGAAGCCTCCATCGAGCAGCGCGGCACGGACACGGCGGTCAGCGGTTTCCTGCTCGACCTCGCAAAGGTCTTCGAGGACTTCGTGTCCATGGCATTGCGGGAGGCACTGCGCCCGCTCGGCGGGCGGTGCCGGTTCCAGGCACACCACCATCTGGACGAGGCCGCCGCGGTACTGCTCAAGCCGGACCTGGTCTGGTACGACGACGCCGGGCGGCCGCTGGGGGTCGCGGATGCCAAGTACAAGGCGGAGAAGGAGAAGGAAGGGCACCCGAACGCGGATCTCTACCAGATGCTCGCCTACTGCACCGTGCTGGGACTGCCATCGGGGCACCTCGTATACGCACAGGGCCGCGCCCCCATGGCCTCCCACCGGGTGCGCGAGGCCGGGGTCGTCATCACCCGGCATGGGCTCGATCTCGATCAGGATCCGACGGTTGTTCTTGCAGGGATGGCCCGGATCGCGGAGCACGTGGCCGGGGCGCAGTGATCTGACCCTCCCCTTCGCCAACGCGGGTTGACAGGCTACGACATCTTGAGCACTAATAGTTGCTATGCTAGCTATTAGGCTCGATCAGCAGACGCACGACAAGGTCGTCTTCGCCGCCCGCGTCATGGGGTGTACCCCGTCCGAGGTGATCAGGCGGCTGGTGGAGTTGTGGAGTACCGCGGAGGAGGCCGATGACGAGCCGAAGGACGTCCCCGTCCATGCGGTGTACCGAGGAACACGGGTCACCGGACTCTTCGATCCGGCCACCCGGTCCCTAAAGGTCACGGACGGACCGGGGGCGGCGGGCCAGACCTACCCCTCGCCCAGCGCCGCCGCCATGGCGGTGATCCACGCCGTGAACCCCGAGCGGACGTCCCCGCACGCGAACGGGTGGTCATTCTGGCGCGTCACCCGCAGCGGTGAGGAGATCAAGTCCCTGCGCAGGCCGCCCAGGACAGTGTGAGCAGCGCTTTTCCCGTACCCAGTTCTTACCTGTCGTGGAAGGAGACACCCCGTGCCCTCGTCGAACGCACCCGTCACCCATCTGCTGATCATCAACGACCGTGAACCCCTCGCCTGGGTCCTGGAGAACCAGCGCATGGCCTTCCCGTCCGGCCGTACCCGCCAGTCCCTCACCCTCGGAAAGGGCGACGAGGTGCTGCTGTACACCACACGCGGCTGCTTCGGAAACCCGACCCGGGACCTCGGCCGGATCATCGGCCTGGCGACCCTCATCAGCGAGGTGAGCACCCTCGCCGAGCCAGTCGTCATCCGGGATCGCCGCTACACGGAGGGGTGCCAAATGCGCATCCACGACATGACGCCCTTCCGGGAGGGCGTGGTGCTGCGCGACCTCGTGAAAGACCTCCAGGTATTCCCCGACCCCGCCTCCTGGAGTGTCCGCATGCGCCGGGCCTCGCTCCGGCTTCCCGAGCCCGATACGGCGCTCGTCAAGCGCGAGTTGCAGCCACTTCTCAAGCCGTACGGGGCGGTCGTCGACGACTACGCCCTTCAGCGGCGGTGATCCTCGTTCCGCACCAGGTCCGTTGCCGGGACCGCCGCCAGCAGCGGTGGCTCCGTCTCCCCGGTGTATCCCAGGAACAGATGCGTGCGGGCGCGGGTGACCAGGACGTAGTACAGCATGCGCAGACCTGCGCCGGTCGGGTCGTCGTCAGCGTCGAGGTGGGTGTCGGGGACGAGGACCGCGTCGAAGTCGAGGCCCTTGACGCTGGCCCGGGTCAGGACCGTCACGCCGGGGCGGGTCATATCGAGGGTGCGGTAGCGGCCGGTCGACTCGCCGACGTACACCTGGAGACGTGAGCTCGGCAGCCGTCGCTCCAGGAGGGCGACCAGATCCATCTGGTGGTGGGTATGGCGGAGGATCACGCTGACCCGGTGCCCAGGGGTGTGCCTCGGCGAACTCCGTGACGTGTTCCGCCACCCGCTGAGCACTGGTCGGCCAGCAGGGCGTCGAGCAGGACGTCGTCGGCCCGTGTCTCCTGCTTGATCATGTCGCGCAGCACCGACGCGTTCGGACCGTCCGGGGCACTGCACAGGGCGAGCCAGAGGGCGCTCGCGCGGACCCGGTCGGCTGCCTCGCCCTCCAGTGCCGTGAACCCGTCCGCCTCGGGGCCCTCGCTGCACGGCGCGTGGCGTCCCACTGGGCCGGACAGCGCTCATCCGGCTAGCAGGACGCCACGGCGCGCAAATCATCCGTGCGATCGCCGACGGCAGGCTGCCCGGTTCGGCAGCGTCCACACGACTGCACAAGATTCTGTTGGAATACGGGTAGGCCATAGGGTGTGCCACATCGCACCGCATGGGGAGGGACGGGCCGTTGCCGCAGCTGGCTTTCGCCAACACCTTCTGGGACAAGTACGAACAGTTGGAAAAGCCGGTCCGGGCAGGCGTGCGGAAGGCGATGAAGAAGTTCCAGCAACTCAGCGTCGCGGAACTCCACGCCGACAAGGGACTCCACCTGGAATCCGTGGAGAAGGCCGCCGATCGTCGGATGCGGACCATCCGGATCACGGACTTCTGGCGTGGCGTCGTACTCGCTCCGGACGACGGAAGTGACACGTTCCTCCTGGTGAACGTCGTGCCGCACGACAAGGCGTACGAGTGGGCGGCTAAGCGCCTCTACACGATCAACAGCGCCACACGCGGCCTCGAGGTGCGCAACGCCGTCGTCATCGAGCAGCTCACGCCTGTCCTGGAGCACAAGGCGGCGCAAGCATCCGCCCGGCTCTTCGACGGCCTCTCGGACGCCTCCCTCTCACGACTCGGCATCGACGACGGAACGCTGCGAGCGGCCCGGACCATCCTCGACAAGCCTCAGTTGGAGGCCTTCGCCTCGCTCTTTCCCGAGGACCAGTTCGAGGTCCTGCAGTTTCTCGCCGAGGGGTACGACGAGGACACGGTCTGGCGAGAGGTCGTCGCCCTGCGCCGCCCTGCGGACGCCGGGCCCTACGACCCCGACGACCTGTCGTCGGCCATCGCCAACACACACAGCCGGATTACCGTCGTCACGGGGGCCGAGGAGCTGGAGGACATCCTCACCAAGCCGTTCGCCGCCTGGCGCATCTTCCTCCATCCCGCGCAGCGAAGGGTCGCCTACCGTGCGACGTTCGGGGGCCCGGCCCAGGTCAGCGGCGGCCCCGGAACCGGCAAGACCGTAGTCGCCCTGCACCGGGTGAAGCACCTGCTCCAGCGGTCACCGCGGACCAGCAGGATCCTACTCACGACGTACACGACGGCACTGGCACAGTCCCTGCGGGAGAACCTGGCGCTGCTCTTGGAGGACGACGCTCTTCTCCGACACGTCGACATCACCACGGTCGACGCGCTGGCCCGGGATGTCGTGCGGCGCCTGCGCGGCTCTGTGCCCAGGCTCTGCGACGACGCCGACGAACGCTTCCGCTGGCGCAAGATACGCCAGAGTCTGGCCCTCGACTGGAGCGAGCAGTTTCTGTCCCAGGAGTACCGGCATGTGGTGCTGGCCCAGTCGATCGGCACCGAGGACGAGTACCTGAGGGCCGTGCGCCGCGGCAGGGGGTCGGCTCTGGGACCGGTCAAGCGGGTCCAAGTGTGGCGGGCGGTGAAGATGTTCGAGGAGGGGCTGCGCAAAGACGGTAAGTGCACGTATCTGCAGCTCTGCGCCGAGGCAGCCAGGCTGCTGAACCGTACGGCGGAGACTCCGTACGCACATGTGGTGGTCGACGAGGCTCAGGACCTGCATCCGGTGCAGTGGCGTGTGCTCCGCGGAGCCGTAACGCCGGGCCCCGACGATCTCTTCATCACCGGAGATCCGCACCAGCGCATCTACGACTCCCGTGTCTCACTGGGCTCGCTCGGCATACCCGTGGCCGGGCGGTCGAGCCGACTGCGCATCAACTACCGGAGCACGGAGGAGATTCTGCGCTGGGCGGCGCAGTTGATGCAGGAGGAGACTGTGGAGAGTCTCTCGGGTGATGGCTTGGACTCGCTCGCCGGCTATCGCTCCCTGCTCCACGGACATCGTCCCTCGCTCGCCGACTTCAGCAGGGAGGAAGCGGAGCTGACCGCGGTCGTCGAGAAGGTCCGCTCATGGGTGGCGGGCGGCGTTGCGCCGACGGACATTGCCGTGACTGCCCGTTTCCATCAGACACTCGACAAGGTCAGAGCCCGTATGGAGCGCGCCGGACTGCCCGTGGTCATGGTCAAGGACGGCCCCACGCATCAAGACGACGGTCTGCGCCTCGCAACCTTGCACGCCATGAAAGGCTTGGAGTTCCGGTGCGTCGCGGTGATCGGCGTGACAGCCGGAGCCTTTCCCTTCCCGCCCGCCGTCACGCCTCTCGACGTGGACCCAATGCAGCACCGCACGGACATGCTGACCGAGCGCTGCCTTCTTTTCGTCGCCTGCACCCGTGCTCGCGAGGAACTGCATGTGTCCCACAGTGGAAAGGGAAGTCGTTTCCTTCCTTCCGAGCAGTGACCTCCGTACCGGGCCTCGACGGAGTGAGCATCACGCCTCGAAGTCAAGAGATTCCTGGATGCCACTTCCTCGCGGGGTCGGCCGTGCAGGCTTGGGCACCTGCGGAGGTTTTCGTGGCAGACAGGCGAGGTCAGCAGCACCTGGGCAGTCTGCAAGTCCGCCAAGGTGATGAGGTCACCTTGGATCACTTTGGGAGCTCACAGGCAGAAGTGAGAGGTCCCACCCCATGCGAATGGGTCCCGACCAGGTCGTAAACCCAGGTCAGAGCCCCAGCGGCAGACGAGTCGGGCTGTACGCCGGGTTCTGTTCCGGAGGGGTCTTGCGAACCCTCCGGCGACGGCCATCCATCTAGGGCCGGCGTTGCCGCCGGCCTCGTGCGGTCTACCCGCGGACTCGGGCGGGCAGCCCTCGAACGTCCGCGCAGAGCCGCCTGTCGCCAAGCGGCTCCTCTTGACCTTGCTCCGGGTGGGGTTTACCTAGCCGCCTGAGTCACCTCAGGCGCTGGTGGTCTCTTACACCACCGTTTCACCCTTACCGAAAGCCGGAGCTCTCGGCGGTTTGCTTTCTGTGGCACTGTCCCGCGGGTCACCCCGGGTGGCCGTTAGCCACCACCCTGCCCTGTGGAGCCCGGACGTTCCTCGGGGAGATCCACAGGGACCTCCACGCGGCCGTCCGCCCGGCTCGTCTGCCGTGTGGACCATGCTACCGGGCGTGCGGACCGCCTCGGTCCCGGCGTCGGGCCCGAGGCCGTCGCCAGGAACGAGCCCAGGAGGATCAGGGTGAAGGCCGCCACGACCCCGGCTGTCAGCTGTTCGTCCAGGAGCAGCACGCCCGCCGCCACCGCCACGGCCGGGTTGACGTACGTGAAGACCACCGCCCGGGTCGGGCCCGCCTCCCTGATCAGCTCCAGGAAGACGACGAAGGCGAGGGCCGTGCAGATGACGCCCAGGCCCGCGAGCGAGGCCAGGACGGAGGGTGAGGGGGTCTCGGACGGCCACGTCGCCGCCGCGGCGGGGGCGTACACGAGCGTCGCGAGGAGCAGGCACGGGGCGATCAGCTGGAGCGTCGGGACCTGCTTGAGGTGGCGGGCCATGATCAGCGGAGCGGTCGCGTAGCCGACCACCGTCACTCCCACCTCCGCGAGGGAGCGGGCGTCGCCGCCCGTCAGGTGCGGGGCCGTGAGGACCGCCACTCCGCCCAGGCCCAGCGCCAGGCCCGTGATCCGGCGGGCGCCCAGCCGTTCCGTGTCGCCGAAGAAGCGGGCCAGTACGACGCCGACGATCGGTACGCCCGCGATCAGCAGGCCCGCCGTCGAGCTGGACAGATGCCGCTCGGCGTCCGTCAGTGTCCACCAGGGGCCGATGATCTCGATGCACGCGAAGGCCAGCATCGGGCGCCAGTGCGTGCCCACGACACGGGCGAGGTTCCCCTGCCGTACCGCGAAGGGCAGCAGGAGTATGGCGCCCAGCGCGCAGCGCGCGAACACCACCATGGACGGGGACACACCATCGTCCACGGCCACTTTGATCATCAGGTAGGGGATGCCCCAGAGCACTCCCATCAGGGAGAAGAGAAGCCAGCCGCGTGCAGTCATGCGCGCAGTCTCGGCCGGGTCAACGGCGCAGGTCTTGAACGCTGTTGCGATACGCCCCCGGGGTCACCCCGAGCACCCGCCGGAACCAGCGCGTCAGGTGCGCCTGGTCCGCGAAGCCGACCAGCGCGGCGGCCTCGGCGGGGCGGTACCCCGCTTCCAGCAGCCCTCGGGCCCGCGCCACCCGGTGTTGGGCGAGCCAGGCGTACGGCGGCAGCCCCATGGCCGTACGGAAGGCCCGGAGGAGCTGGTAGCGCGACAGGCCCAGGTCAGTGGCCAGGTCGGCGAGGGAGGGCGGGGCGACGAGTTCGTCCGCCAGGCGGTCTCGTACGGCGTGGGCGATGCGGCTCGCGTCGGGGACCGTGTCGCACACCGGGCGGGCCGTGGAGTGGCGGCGGGCGAGGGCGGTGAGCAGCCACGGAATCCGGGACTCGGCCTCCAGCGGGTCGGGGCAGGCGCTGAGTTCGGTGTGCGTGAGGCGCAGGGCGGCGGCCAGTTCGGGGTCGTCGAGGAGCGGCTCACGGAAGTGCGGGATGCCGCCCAGGATGCCCTCGGTGAGGAGGGCGGGCTCGGCGTAGAGGGCCCGGTAGGCGTAGCCGTCGGAGGCGGCGGGGCCTCCGGTGTGGGTCTCGCCAGGGGCCAGGACGACGATCGAGCCGGGGCCGGTGCGGATCCGGCCGCCGCGGTAGTCGATGACCTCCTCGCCGCCGACGCAGACGCCGATCGTGAACTCATCGTGGGCGTGGGGAGCGTAGCGGTGCTGGTCGAAGCATGCGGTGAGGAGGTAGAGCGGGCGGCCGGTCCGGCCCAGGGTCGCCCTGGTCCAGGTGGCCTGCTCGCGCCCGGTCCCTGTCTCTCCTCGCACGCTCTGTGCAACTCCCGCGAAGGCTGTACTTATGCCCGGTGCGGGCTCAGAGACTCAGAGGAAGTCCGTCGTGTCCAGGTCGAAGGCAAACGGTTCAGGGAGGGCTAGGGACTTGCCGAGGGGGAGGGTGCAGTGCTGCCGGTACTCGTCCTTATCCGGGTCGCTGAACAGGGTCACGGAGGAGGCCACGCGGTCGACCAGTAGGTAGAGGGGGATGCCGCCACGGGCGTAGCAGCGGCGTTTGGCTTCGCGGTCGGTCTCAGGTTTCGTGGACGTCACTTCCATCACCATGGCGACGCCATCACACGGCATCCAGGAGCTGGCGGCCCCGAAAAGGTCCAGCTCAACAGGGGCGAAAGTGATGTCCGGGATCACGTGGTTCTTCGGGCAGGCCCCTCCGCTCCTCAGTTTCAGGCCCTTGTTCCCGGAGAAGTCCATGTCTGTCCGGGACCGTCTGATCACTTGCCGCACAGTCCGGCTGATATAGCGCTCGTGCTCCCCGTCCGGCGGCGGTGTCACGACGATGTCCCCCTCGATCAGTTCCGCCCGGAAACCCTCCGGGGTGTCCAGGGCGAGAAAGCCCTCCAGCAGGACCTCTTCCTGCGTGAGCGGCTCGTGTGCCATGGCAGTCATGTCACGCCCCTCCTTCGGTCGCTCGCCAGACTGGGACATCGGAAGATCACCCGTCCATGAGATCGGGAACTGTTCCCTCGATCGTGGCACACGATCGCCGGCGTCGTCGGGAAGCGCCGGCCGCCGCGAACGCCCTCCCTTGACCCCGCCGCAACGTCAACGTTTCTACTGATCGCATGCGGATCGGAGAACTCGCCGCGGCCGTCGGCGTCACGACGCGGACCGTCCGGCACTACCACCATCTCGGGCTGCTGCCCGAACCCGAGCGGCGCCCCAACGGGTACCGCGAGTACGGGCTGCGGCACGCCGTCGCGCTCGCCCGGATCCGGCGGCTGACGGAGCTGGGGCTGGGCCTCGCCGAGGTGCGGGACGTACTCGCGGACGACGCCGGTCGCGACCTCGCCGAGGTGCTCGCGGAACTCGACGACGACCTCGCGCGGCAGGAGGCGGCGATCCAGGAGCGGCGGGCGCGGCTGCGGGTGCTGCTGGCCGAGGCCGAGGCGGGGCGGCTGCCCGCCGAGGGGCCTGTGTCTCCCGAACTGACCGCACTCTTCGGTGACTTGGCGCAGGACTCGACAGTGCGGTCCGAGTCCCCCATGGCCGCCAAGGACCGTGAGATCCTCGCGCTGCTGGACACCGCCGCGGGCCCGGAGGACCGGGAGCGTCTGCTGTCCGCGTTGCGCGGCTCGACCGGCGAGCCGGGCGTGGTGGACCGCGCGCACCAGGCGTACGCGCTGCTCGACGAACTCGTGGACGCCGACCCGGGCGATCCGCGCGTGGACGAGGCCGCCGAGCTGCTCGCCTCCTGCCTGCCCGACTCCGCCCTGGACGGGCTCGGCATAGGTGAGGTGGACGAGGACCACAGCTTCCTGCGGGCGTTCCTCGACGACCTCGCGCCCGCGCAGGCTGAGGCTATCCGCCGCACGATGCGGCTGCTCGTGGGGCGGCACCGGGGTGGTGCGCGGTGAAGGCGGTCGGGCTCGCGCGACGTCTGGCCGGGCATGAGCTGCGGCTGTTCGTGAGCCTCGTGCTGTGGGTGGCCCGGCGGACCCACGGGGTGGGCGCCGGCCGGGCGTTCGGCTATGCGCGCGGGCAGGGCGCGATGATGTTCGGCTTCGCGTTCGTGTGCGTCGTGGAGACGATCGCCATGGCGGTGCTGCTGCGCGACCATCCGACCCTGCACCGCATCATGCTGTTCCTGGACGTCTACACCGTGGTCATCGTCGTGGAGCTGTACGCGGCCTCCGTCGTACGGCCGCACGTCCTGGACGCCTCCTACCTGCGCCTTCGCAACGCGGCCCATGTCGATCTGCGGATCCCGCTGGAGCGCGTCGCGTCCGTCCGCCGCGAGACGCGCAACACACACGAGAAGCTTCCGGACGAGCTCAACCTGGCCGTCGGCGCGCAGACCACGATCACCCTCGAACTGACGGAGACCGTAAGGCACTTCACCTTCCTGGGCCGCCGCAGGGACGTGCGCGTGATCCGTTTCCACGCGGAGGAGCCGGATCTGCTGGTACGTGAAGTGCGGGAGGCGCGGGAGGCGCGGGAGGCGCAGGAGGCGCGCGAGACACGCGAGACGGCGGCAGACCGATGAGCGAGCAGCCGACCGGACACGCGAGCTCACTCGGGAGCGAATAGCACCTTCGGCGCGCCCCCGCCCGCCCCCGGGTCCGCCCGGGTGAGCCGCACCCGTAGCCGCTCCCCCAGCGGCAGCCTGCCCGCGCCCTCGATGCGGGCGACCACGGCCGGCGACTCCAACTGGACGGTTCCGACTGCGGGTTCACGTTCCTGTACGTCCACCACGGTGCCGTCGAAGACTTCGCCGACCTGGTCCTTGAGCAGCGCCGCCTCGACGATGTCCAGGCAACCGCGCTCGACCGCGCTCGCCCGCCGGGTGCCCTCGGCCATCTGTCCGGGAAGGTCGCCGAGGGCGGCCAGGACCCACTCGGGCGGAACCGTGTCCGCGGCCGCCGCCAGACAGAGTTCTGCGGCGAAACGGTCGACGAGGCGGCGGAGCGGGGCCGTGCAGTGGGCGTAGGGCGCGGCGACGGCGGAGTGCGTGGTGATGACGGGGGTCCTGCCGCCGCGGAAAACGGTGTAGCCCGCGCCGCGCAGCAGCGTCGTGCACTCCTGGAGGAAGGCCGCGTGGTGGGACCGCTTCGGGTCGAGCGAGCGGATCAGCTGGGCGTACGAGACGTGGTGCGGCCAGTCGATGCGCAGCGCCCGCGCGGTACGGCGCAGCCGGCCCACCGCGCCGTCGGGGACGGCCGGGAGCGTACGCAGGACGCCCGTGCCGTAGGCGAGCATCATCTCGGCCGCGGCCATGCCCGTGAGGAGGGAGATCTGGGCGTTCCAGCCCTCGGCCGGGCGCGGGGCCCGGTAGGCGAGTGCGTAGGTGTGGTCGCTCTGGATGATCTCCTGCTCGGGGACGTTGAGGGAGATGCCGCCGCGTTCGATCTCCAGCTGTTCGCGCAGGCGCCCGATGTCCTTGAGGAGGGCGAGCGGTTCCTCGGCGGTGCGGGTGTCGAGCTGTTTCTGTACGCCTTCGTAGTCGAGCTTGGCGCGGCTGCGGACGAGGGCCCGGCGTACGTCGGTGGTGTGCACGCGGCCGTCCCGGTCCAGGTCGATCGTCCACAGCACGGCAGGGCAGGTCTGGCCCGGGAGCAGACTCGCGACGCCCTCGCTCAGCGCGGGCGGATGCAGGGGGGTCTTCCCGTCCGGGAAGTAGAGGGTGGTGACGCGGCGGTGGGTCTCGGCGTCGAGGGCCGTGCCGGGGGCGACGAAGGTGGCGACGTCGGCGATGGCGTACCGCACGCGGTAGCCGGTCGGACTGTGGCCCAGGTGCATCGCCTGGTCGAGGTCGGTGGAGGCGGGCGGGTCGATGGTGAACAGGGGGATGTCCGTCGCGTCGTACGTCGGCAGCGTCGGCTCGTGAGCGGCTCGCTCCGCCTCGGCGAGCACGTCGGGCGGGAAGCCCTCGGGCACACCGAGCTCGGTTCGCAGTGCGCGCAGGGCGGCCCGCAGGGGAGCCTCGGCTGCGGCGGTCACGCGGATGTGGCGGCGGGGCATGGATCGAGCGTAGGTCGGGGCCGGTCGGGCGGCACCCTGTACGGCGGCTGGTGCGAGCACTCCGTACGACGGCTGGTGCGGGCACCCCGTACGCGAACCGGTGCGGGCGGCACCCCGTACACGAACCCGTGCGGGCGGCACCCCGTACGCTGACGCGTGCCTCTCGTACGTACTGAAGGAGAACCGCCGTGCTCGTGCTGCTGCCGCCGTCCGAAGGAAAGGCACCGTCCGGACGGGGCGCACCGCTGAAGCCGGAGTCGTTGTCGCTGCCGGGACTCACTGAGGCGCGCCTGGCAGTCCTGGACGAATTGGTCGAGCTGTGCGCCGGCGACGAGGAGAAGGCGCGCGAGGCGCTCGGGCTGAGCGAGGGCCTGCGGGGCGAGGTCGCCAAGAACACGGAGCTGCGGACCGCGGGGACGCGGCCCGCCGGGGAGATCTACACGGGCGTGCTGTACGACGCGCTGGACCTGGCCTCGCTCGACGCGGCGGCGAAGCGGCGGGCGGCACGGTCGCTGCTCGTCTTCTCGGGGCTGTGGGGCGCGGTCCGCGTGACGGACCGGATCCCCTCCTACCGCTGCTCGATGGGCGTGAAGCTGCCGGGGCTGGGGGCGCTGGGCGCGTACTGGCGTACGCCGATGGCGTCCGTGCTGCCCGAGGCGGCCGGTGACCGGCTCGTGCTCGATCTGCGCTCCTCCGCCTATGCGGCGGCGTGGAAGCCGAAGGGGGAGCTCGCGGGGCGTACGGCGAGCGTGCGGGTGCTGCACTCGCAGCTGGTCGACGGAGTCGAGAAGCGGTCGGTCGTCAGCCACTTCAACAAGGCGACGAAGGGGAGGATCGTGCGGAGCCTGCTGACGGCGGGGGCCTCGCCCAAGGATCCGGCGGAGCTGGTGGAGGCGTTGCGGGACCTCGGGTACGCGGTGGAGGCCGAGGCGCCGGGGCGGGCGGGGAAGGCCTGGGCGCTGGATGTGATCGTGACGGAGATCCACTGAACTGCACGTGCATTGCGCATAACCCATTACCCATCGCGTTGCATTGCAGCATGCGCAACACTCTTTGCGCATGCTGCTGCCCATGGGCAGGATGACGACATGACTTCGCCGCCGCCCTCCTCGCCGCCCTCCGCACCGCCCTCCTCCGAGTCACCCGTATCGCCGCCTGAGTCGTCCCTGCTGGACCTCGCACCCGTCATCCCCGTGGTCGTCGTCGAGGACGTCGCCGACGCCGTGCCGTTGGCGCGGGCACTGGTCGCGGGCGGGCTGCCCGCGATCGAGGTGACCTTGCGGACGCCGGCGGCGCTGGAGGCGATCCGGGCGATCACGGACGAGGTGCCGGAGGCGCTGGTCGGGGCGGGCACGGTGATCTCGCCGCGGAACGTGACGGACGTGCTGGAAGCGGGGGCCCGCTTTCTGGTGAGCCCGGGCTGGACCGACGTACTCCTCGACGCGATGAAGGCGTCCGGGCTGCCGTTCCTGCCGGGCGTCTCGACGACCTCGGAGGTCGTGGCGCTGCTGGAGCGCGGGGTGCGGGAGATGAAGTTCTTCCCGGCGGGGGCCGCGGGCGGTACGGCCTATCTCAAGTCGCTGGCCGGGCCGTTGCCGCAGGCCCGGTTCTGTCCGACCGGGGGAATCGGCCCGGCGAACGCGCCGGAGTATCTGGCGCTGCCCAACGTGGGGTGTGTGGGCGGTACGTGGATGTTGCCGGAGGACGCGGTCGCGGCGAAGGACTGGACACGGGTGGAGACGCTGGCGCGGGAGGCGGCGGGCCTGCGGCGGTGACCGACGCGCGATACGCACCAGCCGACACCGACACCGACACCGTCTACATCCGCTTCACCGCAGGTGAGACGTGTCGTTGAGCATCCGCAGGCTCGCGTTGCCGTCCGCGTAGTACGCGATCACCGAGAGCGAGGCCGCCGACAGCTCCATACGGAACAGGGACTCCGGCGGTGCGCCGAGGGCCAGCCGTACGAGGGTCTTGATGGGCGTGACGTGCGAGACGACGAGCACGGTGCGGCCGGTGTGGGTGGCGATCAGACCGTCCCGGGCCGTGGCCACGCGCCGGGCGACGGCCTCGAAGCTCTCGCCGCCGCCGGTGGGTTCGGCCTCCGCCGAGCCCAGCCACGCGGTCAGGTCCTCCGGGTACCGCTCCCGCACCTCACCGAAGGTGAGGCCTTCCCACGCCCCGAAGTCCGTCTCCCGCAACCCGTCCTCGACGCGCACGTCCAGCCCGAGTCGCGCGGCAATGACTCCGGCGGTCTCGCGACAGCGCGCCAGGGGCGACGACACGATGTCCTGTACGGTGCCGCGCGCCGCGAGCGCCCCCGCGACCCGCTCCGCCTGCGTCCGCCCCGCCTCCGACAGCCCCGGATCGCTCCCGCCGCTCCCGGAGAACCGCTTCTGCGGCGTCAGCGGCGTCTCCCCGTGCCTCAGCAGTACGAAGGTCGCGGGCGTCCCGAGGTCGGGAGCGGCACCGACCGCCGCCACGTTCCGCGCGGCCCGCACATCGGCATCGGCCTTCGCCACCGACTCCGCCGACTCCACCGGCTCCACCGGCTCCACCGACTCCACCGACTGCGACGACGCCGCCAACTGCGCCGAGGAACTCGACGCCGACCACCGCTCCCCCCGCTTGCCCGCGTCCATCGCCTCGTTGGCGAGACGGTCCGCGTGCTTGTTCTGTGCGCGGGGGATCCACTCGTATGTGACCCGGTCCGCCGGGAACACCCGGCTCGCCTCGCCGGCGATCGGCCTGAGGGCGGGGTGCTTGATCTGCCAGCGGCCCGACATCTGCTCCACAACGAGCTTGGAGTCCATACGGACGCGGACCGAGGCCGAGGGGTCCAGCTCCCGGGCCGCGCGCAGGCCCGCCAGCAGCCCCCGGTACTCCGCGACGTTGTTCGTCGCGAGCCCGATGTACTCCGCCACCTCGGCCAGCGCCTGTCCCGTCGCCGCGTCGATGACGACGGCGCCGTAGCCCGCGGGCCCCGGGTTGCCCCGGGAACCGCCGTCGGCCTCGACGATGAACTCGCGCAAGGCGCAGGCTCCTTAGATGCCAGTCAGATGCCAGTCAGATGCCGGACTCGGCGGTGCGAACGAGGATGCGGCGGCAGTTCTCGCAGCGCAGCACCGCGTCCGGAGCGGCCGCCTTCACGTCGTTCACCTCGGTGATGTTGAGCTCCAGGCGGCAGCCCTCGCAGCGCCGCTGAAAGAGCCGGGCCGCGCCGACGCCGCCCTGCTGCTCGCGCAGCTTGTCGTAGAGCTTCAGCAGGTCGGCGGGGACGGAGCCCGCGATGACCTCGCGCTCCTTCGTCGCCGACGCCGCCTCGCCGTCGAGCGTCTCGTACGCCGCGTCCCGTCGCGCCGTCGCGTCGTCGATCTTCGACTGGACGGAGGAGACCCGCTCGGTCAGCTCGCTCACCCGCTCCTGCGCGGACTCGCGGCGCTCCATGACCTCCAGAACGACGTCCTCCAGGTCGCCCTGCCGCTTGGCGAGGGAGGCGATCTCGTGCTGGAGGTTCTCGAGGTCCTTGGGGGACGTGACGGCACCGGAGTCGAGGCGCTGCTGGTCGCGGGCCGCACGCTGGCGGACCTGGTCGACGTCCTGCTCGGCCTTCGTCTGCTCGCGGGCGCAGTCGCTCTCCTCGGTCTGCGCGGCCACGAGCAGGTCGCGCAGTTGCGTGAGGTCCTTGTTCAGCGACTCGATCTCGGCGTGCTCGGGCAGCGACTTCCGCTTGTGCGCCAGCTGCTGCAGGCGTACGTCGAGGGCCTGGACGTCGAGGAGTCGGATCTGGTCGGCGGGCGCAGCGTTCAGTTGGGGGCTCCAAGTGAAGGGGAGTGGGTTGTCCAGGGGTCGGTGACCGTCTTCGAGACGTGGACGCGAAGTCCCCATCCGTTCCGGTCGGAGATCTCGTCGAGCTGGGCGGCGGCCAGCTCGCACCAGGGCCACTCGGTGGCCCAGTGCGCCGCGTCGAGCAACGCGAGAGGACTGTGCTCACGGGCCTCGGACGCCGGGTGGTGGCGCAGGTCCGCGGTGAGGAAGGCGTCGACGCCCGCGGCGCGCACGTCGTCGAAGAGGCTGTCGCCGGAGCCGCCGCTGACCACGACGGTCCGTACGAGCGCCTCGGGGTCGCCCGCGACGCGGATGCCCTGCGCGGTGGCGGGCAGCCGCTCGGCGGCGCGCGCCGCCAGCTCGCGGACGGTCAGCGGGTGGTCCAGCTCGCAGACCCGGCCCAGGCCGCGGCGGCCGTCGGGGTCGGCGGGGTCCGGCACGAGGGGGCGTACGACGCGCAGGTCCAGCGCGCCCGCGAGGGCATCGCTGACTCCCGGGTCGGCGCGGTCGGCGTTCGTGTGGGCGACGTGCAGCGCGATGTCGTTCTTGATGAGGGAGTGGACCGCCCGGCCCTTGAAGGTCGAGGCCGCCACCGTCGTCGTACCACGCAGGTAGAGCGGGTGGTGGGTGACCAGCAGGTCGGCGTCCAGCTTCACCGCCTCGTCCACGATCGACTGGACGGGGTCGACGGCGAACAGTACGCGCGTGACCTCCTGGTCCGGGTCTCCGCAGACGGTGCCGACCGCGTCCCAGGACTCCGCCCTCTCGGGAGGCCAGAGAGCGTCGAGCGCGGCGATGACTTCAGACAGACGGGGCACGAAAGAAAGGCTACCCGCCTCTCCTTCGTGCCTCGTCGGCCGCGGTTCACTTCACGAGGTGACCGCGCAGATCGTCCAGTACCCGGTCCGCCGCCGTGACCCCGAGACCCAGGTACCAGGTCTCGTCCGGTACGTCCTTGGCCTGGCCGTTCTTCACCGCGCCGAGCTTCTTCCAGAGCGGGTTGTCCTCGGCGCTCGCGCGGTCCGTCTTCTTCGCGTCACCGTAGACGCCGGTGAAGATCCAGTCGGCGTCGGCCTCGTCGATCTTCTCCGGGCTGATCTCCGCGGCGAGGTCGTTGATCTGCTGGTTCTTGGGCCGCGGGATGCCGGCGTCGTCGAGGATCGTGCCGATGAAGGACGCCTTCGCGTAGAGGCGGATGACGCCCGGCATGTAGCGGAGCATGGTGACGGTGGGCTTGTCGGAGCCCAGTTCGTCGCCGAGGGCCTTGGCCTTCTTCTTGTACGCGGCGAGCTTGTTCTTCGCCTCGGCGGTCTTGTCGAGCGCGGCGGCGTTGAGGAGGTAGTTCTCCTTCCAGGTGAAGCCCGGGCGGATGGAGAACACCGTGGGGGCGATCTGGGAGAGCTGCGGGTAGAGCTTGGCGGCGCGCAGCTCGCTGCCGAGGATCAGGTCGGGCTTGAGGGCCGCGATCGCTTCCAGGTTGAGGGAGTTGATGGTGCCGACGTTCTTGGGGCTGCCCGCGTCCTTCTTCAGGTACGAGGGGAGGGCGACCGAGCCCTCGGTGGGCGCGTAGCCGACGGGCTTGACGCCCAGCGAGACGACGTTGTCGAGCTCGCCGACGTCGAGGACGATGACGCGCTTGGGCTGGGACTTCAGCTCCGTCTCGCCCCTGGCGTGCTTGATCGTGCGCGGGAACTCCCCGGCCTTCGCCGTGGTGCCCATCCTGGCCGTCTCCTCGGCCGCCTTCGCGAAGTCCTCGCCGCCCTGGGCAACGGACTTGCTGCCGCTGCCGTTGTCGGACTTCCCGGACCCGGAACCGGAACCGGAACCACTGTCACCGGACCCGCAGGCCGCGAGCGAGAGCGCTGCGGCCATGGCGAGGGCGACGGCGGCAAAGCCGCGGCGTCGAAAGGACATCAGCACACACTCCACAGGTTCGGACTCAGGCGCCACACAGGTTGCACTTAGGTGAGCCTCACCTTAAACCGCCGAATCATGCACAGCACACCAACCCCCTTTCCCTCAGCGGAATCAGCACACGGCCACCCTTATGTGTGAAGCGGCTGCCCGTCGGTCCCTCATCTGTGCGTACGAAACTAACTTCGTCACTGGAGGTGACCCACGATGACGCTCTGTGCTTATCCCGAGCTCTCGGCTGCGTCCGAGCCGGGGGTAACGGCATCGTCCGCCGAGAACCGGAACGAGTGGACTGCGCGGGCAGGATGCGTGATCACAGCTGACGGGTCCTACGCGGCGCGCCTGGCCCGGGACGGCGATTCCTGGTTCCCCGAGCGATGGACGCTGGACGGCCCCGAGCCGTACGCCGTTCCGCTGCCGGGCAACCAGCCGGAGGAGCCCGGCACGGAGGTGCTGCCGATGGCGGACGGCCGGGTCCTCATCCACCGGGTGACGGACGGGCGGCACGCGTTCTCGCTGCTGTACCCGACCGGCCCGGGCACGGGCGAGGTACCGCTGGGCGCGGTGGAATGCCCGGCCGGCACAACGGAGTTGCGGCTGCTGCCGCCCGCCCCCGGCGGCTCGCGCGCGTACGCCCTTGCCGTGGGCCGGATTTCGACCGCCGTATGGCAGGTGGCGGGCGGCGCCTTCGGGCCCGAGCATCTCGCCGAGGTGCCGGGCCGCTGCTCGGGAGGGGCATGGCTGGGCGGCGAGGACCGACTGCTCGCCCTGGACCGGGAGTTGGACGGCCGGACCAAGGCGGTCGTGGTCGACCTGGGGCGTGGGGGCGAGGTGTCGCCTCTGCTGCAGATCTCGGAGGAGAGCGACGACCGGCTGCTGCTCGCGGACGCCGACAGCGGCCTGCTGCTGATCCGCTCGGACGCGCCGTCACCTGGTCAAGCCCGGCTCGGCTGGGGGGTGCTGGGGAGCACGCTTCCGGTGCGCTTCCCGGAGTGCCTGCGGCTGGCCGCTCCCCGGTCACCGGACGGCCAGGGGAACGGGGGCGGCACCCCCCTCGCGGTGACGCCGTTCGCCATCCAGCCGGGTCAGGTGCTGACGCCGGAGAGCTGCGCCGTGGCGCTGCGGATCGACGGCCCCTCCGGCACCTGGCTCGGGGTGTGGCGGCCCGCCGAGCGACACGTCCACCAACTCCGCGCGCCCGAAGGGTGGTTGACCGGCTCCGGGCTGTGGACCAAGAACGGGGCTCTCCATCTGCCGTACGCGACGAAGGCGATGCCGTGCGGCGTGGCACGGGTGGCGGCGCCTGCGGGGGTAGGGGCGGATGCGGGGTCGGGGGTGGATGCGGAGTCGGGGAATCTGGGGCCGGCGAATGCGGGTCCGGCGAAGGCGCTCCGGGGAAATGCGGGCCCGGTGGTTCCAGTGCCGACGGTCACGGAACCACCGGAGTCCGCACCGGCGCACGAGGGTCGCCCATCGGCCCGTCCGGTGCCCTTGCGGGAGGCGCCGTTCACGGGGCGGATGGTCGCGAACGCCTTCGCGGGACGCCGGTTGGCGCAGGCCTCCGGCACCGGCACAAGACCCTCCGGGGAAGTGACTGCCGAGTAGCCCCCACCACCTCTCATCGGCCGAAAGTCCGTTGTTAGACTCGCCCGCGCTGTACGAAGGATCTTGTCGACGGGGTGAACTTCCACATGAACGACGCAAACCAGAGGGAGACGACGGCCACCGACCCGCGTGTGGCGGTCAACGACCCCCGCGTGGCGGCAAGCGACCCGCGGGGAGCGGCCGCCGACCCGCGGGCGGCGGTGGCTCAGGCCGCCGACGACGGCCGTGGTCGGCACCGGGGGCCCGTCTCCGCGCGGGACGACGAGTCGACCCCTCGCGGCCGGCACCGCAAGCCCGCGGAGCAGACCGACGCGGCGGCCTGACCACACCACAGGCTCTACGCCACACGGCCCCGCCCGACGCTCGTCGGGCGGGGCCGTGTGCTTCTACGTGCTTCTACGCCTGTCCGCGCTTGAGCCCCAGCACCTCCGCCGCCGCGAACGTCTCGCCCGCCGGGCGGTCCGCGTAGTGCGGCGTGAGCAGCGCCTCCAGTTCGTCGTACGTGAAGGCGTCCTGCTTGGTGTCGAACTTGGCCGCCACCCGCGGGCGTTCGACGACCGCGACCATGCCGCCGTGGACGACGAGCAGCTGGCCGTTGATCCGGTCGGCTGCCGGGGACGCCAAGTAGCCGACGAGTGGGGCGACATGCTCGGGGGCCAGCGGGTCGAGACCGTCGCCGTCCGGCTCCGCGAAACCGGCGAAGACGTCCGAGGTCATCCGGGTGCGGGCGCGCGGGCAGATCACGTTCGCCGTGACGCCGTACTTCGCGAGCGCCAGGGCCGTGGACGTCGTCAGTCCGACGATTCCGCCCTTGGCCGCCGCGTAGTTGGGCTGCCCGGCGGACCCCGCCAGGAACGCCTCTG
This sequence comes from Streptomyces montanus, assembly GCF_005786655.1. Taxonomy (NCBI): domain Bacteria; kingdom Bacillati; phylum Actinomycetota; class Actinomycetes; order Kitasatosporales; family Streptomycetaceae; genus Streptomyces; species Streptomyces montanus. The sequence continues at coordinate 111,842 of NZ_VBZC01000004.1, read as the reverse complement.
AGGAGGTGTTGACGATCCGCCCGTACACCGGGCCGCCCGCCGCCTTGGAACGGGCCCGCCAATGCGCGGAGGCGAAGTGAGTCGTGTTGAAGTGCCCCTTGAGATGGACGCGGATGACAGAGTCCCACTCCTCCTCCGTCATCGAGAAGACCATCCTGTCGCGCAGGATGCCGGCGTTGTTGACGAGGATGTCCAGCTGCCCGAACGTGTCGACCGCCAACTCGACGAGCCCCTGGGCCTGTCGGTGGTCGGCCACGTCGCCGGTGTGTGCGACCGCGCGGCCGCCCGCCAGCCTGATCTCGTCCGCGACCTCCTCGGCGGGCCCGGTCGACGCGTCCCCGGAGCCGTCTCTGCCGGGTTGCCCGAAGTCGTTGACGACGACGGCGGCACCCAGTCGGGCGAGTTCCAGCGCCTCCGCCCGGCCGAGCCCGCGGCCCGCACCCGTGACGATCGCGGACCGACCCTCAAGCGGCAGTGACATCAAGGTCCCTTCGAAAAGCGGTAGTCGGCAGTCGGTGGTTCACACTCGGTGGTTCGCGGTCGATGGTTGGCAGTCGGTGGTTGGCAGTCGGGGATCAGATCTCGATGCACGTACGCAGTGCCACACCCGTACGCATCTGGTCGAGGGCTTCGTTGATCTCGCTCAGCGGCACCCGGTGGGTGATCAGGCCCTCCAGGTCGATGCGCCCGGCACGCCAGAGCGCGATGGTCCGCTCGTACGAACGCAGGACGTCCCCTCCTCCGTACATGGACGGCAGGATCCGCTTCTCGTCGAAGAACAGCTCAAACATGTTGAGCTGGAGGAAGTCGTCCATGGCGCCCGCGCCGACGACGACCAGCGTGCCGCCGCGGCGGGTGTTCTCGTAGGCGGTGCGGGCGGTGGCGGACCTGCCGACGACCTCGAAGACGTAGTCGAAGCCCTCGCCGCCGGTCACCGCCTGTTTGGCGTCGGGGAGTTCGTCCGGTGACACCGCCTTGGTGGCGCCGAACTTCAGGGCGGCCTCACGGCGCGAGAGCACGGGGTCGACGGCGACGATCTCCGCGGCGCCCTTGAGCCGCGCGCCCTGGATCGCGGAGATACCGACGCCGCCGCAGCCGATGACGGCGACCGACGAACCGGCTTCCACATCGGCGGTGTTGAGGGCGGCGCCGAGTCCCGTGGTGACCCCGCAGCCGATGAGGGCCGCGATGTCGAAGGGCACGTCGTCCGGGATGGGCACGGCGCAGCCCGCGTCGACGACGACCTCCTCGGTGAAGGTCCCGGTGCCCGCCATGCCGAACACATCGCCGCCGGGCCGCTTGAAGTTGGGCGTGCCCGCGTTCATGAACCCGGCCAGGCACAGCTCGGTCTGGCCGCGCTTGCAGGCGGGACAGGCGCCGCAGGCCGGCAGCCAGCAGACGACGACCCGGTCGCCGGGCTTGAGGTTCGTGACGCCCTCCCCCACCTCCAGGATCTCGCCCGCCCCCTCGTGCCCCGGCACGAACGGCGCGGGCTGCGGCAGGACTCCGGCCATCGCCGAGAGGTCGGAGTGGCACAGGCCGGTGGCCCGCACCCGGATCCTCACCCGGCCGGGGCCGAAGCCCGCCGCCTCGACGTCGTCGAGGACCTCGAGCTTGTCCTGGCCGATCTCGTGCAGTACGGCTGCGCGCATGGTGCGGCTCCCCTCATGTGTGTTCGACGATGGTGTCGGCCAGCACCGGCGCGTCCTCCCGCTCGACCGCCGTCACCGTCACCTGGGCCCTGCCGTCCTTCCGCCACATCCGGATGCGGAGGGTTTCGCCGGGGAAGACGACCCCGGCGAAGCGCGTGCTGTAGGAGCGGACCCGCGCCACGTCACCGCCGAGGAGCGTGTCCACGACCGCCTTGAGCGTCATCCCGTAGGTGCACAGCCCGTGCAGGATGGGCCGGTCGAAACCGGCGAGCTTGGCGAACTCGGGATCGGCGTGCAGCGGGTTCCAGTCGCCGGAGAGCCGGTACAGGAGCGCCTGGTCCTCGCGGATCTCGCGCTCGACTGTCTTGTCCGGTACGCCTGTTGGCGGTTCGGATCGGGTGGAGGGCCCACGGTCGCCGCCGAATCCGCCCTCGCCGCGTACGAAGATCTGGGCGTCGTTGGTCCACAACGGACCCTCGTCGTCGGCGACTTCGGTGCGTACGACGAGGATCGCCGCCTTGCCCTTGTCGTACACGGCGGCGATGCGCGTGGTGGCGACCGCCGCGCCCTCGACGGGGATCGGGCGGTGCAGTGCGATGGTCTGGCCGCCGTGCAGGACGTGGGCGAGGTTGACGTCGACGCCGGGCATGGAGAGGCCGTTGATCACGCCGGGCGACCCCGCGCCCGCGACGGTCGCGAAGCTCGGCAGGACGTGCAGCCTGGACTCCAGGGTGTAGCGCAGTTCGTCGGGGCCGGTCGCGGGAACGCCGGCGCCGAGGCCGAGGTGGTAGAGCTGGACGTCCTTGTGACCCCAGGCGATCCCGGCGGACCGGGGCTCGGCGGCGAGGGCCTGGGCAACGTCGATGGGCATGGGGCTCCTGACTACCGGCGGAAAAGACCTCGGTGCGGCCGTCCGCACCGTCGGCCGCACCGAGGTCGACACTGGGCCGCGGAACGCGTCCGCTCTAGAACGCGTTCCAGTCCGGCGCGACCCCCTGTATAACCCAGCCCTCCGCACATGTGAAGACTCCTGACGGCACGTCAGATGGGTGAGCCGTGACATTTGTCCTGCCCGAGTCCGTACAAGCGCATCTGCCGCACCCCGCTCCCGGATTCGTAGCGTCGTCCCCATGACAGAGACGGCACAGACGGCACAGACGGCACAGACAGCACCGACAGGGCAGACACGGCAGACAGCTGGGACACGCCAGGCCGTGTCCTTCACGGGGGCGGTGAAGACTTTCGGCGCGGTGCGCGCCGTGGACGGCGTCGATCTGGAGCTGGCGGCGGGCGAGACGGTCGCTCTGCTCGGCCGCAACGGCGCCGGCAAGTCCACGGCGATCTCGCTGCTCCTCGGCCTGCACGAACCCGACGAGGGTGTCGTACGGCTTTTCGGCGTCACGCCGGAAGAATCCGTACGGGCGGGCCGTGTGGGCGCGATGCTGCAGGACGGCCGGCCGGTGCCGAGGGTGACGGTGGGCGAGCTGGTCGGGTTCGTGGCCCGTACGTATCCGCGGCCGATACCCGTCGCCGAGGCGCTGGAGCTCGCGGGCATCGCCGAGCTCGCCGATCGGCGCGTCGACCGGCTCTCCGGGGGCCAGCAGCAGCGGGTCCGGTTCGCGGTCGCGCTCATCGGCAATCCCGCGCTGATCGTGCTCGACGAGCCCACCGCCGCGCTCGATGTGGAGGCGCGGCACGCCTTCTGGGACTCGATGCGGGCGTACGCGCGGCGCGGCCATACCGTCCTCTTCTCCACCCACTACCTGGAGGAGGCGGACGCCAACGCCGACCGGATCGTCGTCATCGACCGGGGCCGGATCGTCGCCGACGGCAGCGGCGAGCAGCTCAGGCGCGCGGCTGGCGGCAACCTCGTCTCCTTCGACCTGGCCGGGGCCGGCACGGAGGGGCTGACGCTGCTGCCCGGCGTGGTCTCCGTGGAGGTGCGCGGGGACCGGGCCCGGCTGCGGACCGAGGACTCGGACGCGACCGTGATCGCGCTCGCCGAGCGCGGCGCGATTCGTGGTCTGGAGGTCGTGGCGGCGTCGCTGGACGACGCGTTCCTGGCCCTGACCTCTCCCGCCGACGCTGCGTCCGCCCCCTCTTCCCTTCCTTCTGCTCCTCCTTCTTCTCTTCCTTCTTCTCCTGCTTCTTCCGCGAATCTGGAGGCGGTGTGATGCTCGGCTATCTGCGGCTCGAAGTGCGCCGGACGCTGCGTGACACCGGCTTCGTGATCGGCGGTGTCGTCATGCCGGTGGCCATGTACCTGCTGTTCACCAACCTCGGCGGTGGCGACGACGGCGGCTGGAAGACCGCCTCGATGGTCGGCATGGCCGCTTACGGTGCGATGGGCTCGGCCCTGAACACCGGCGGCGGGGTCGCCGAGGACAAGGCGAACGGCTGGCTGCGGCAACTGCGCGTCACGCCGATGACCCCACGTCAGGTCGTGGCCGGCCGGGCGCTCACCGGGGCGGTGACGGTGCTGCCGGCGATCCTCGCGGTGCTGGCCGCGGGCGGTGTGGTCAACGGCGTACGCATGGACGCCTGGAAGTGGTTCGTGATCGCGCTGCTGCTGTGGCTCGGCTCGATCCCCTTCACCCTGCTCGGTCTCGGCAACGGCTACCGGCTGACCGCACAGACCACGGGCGTCGCGAACCTGGGCTGCAACCTGGTGATGGCCGTCGTCGGCGGCCTGTGGTTCCCGCTCAGCCTCTTCCCGGAGTGGCTGCGCTCCGTTTCCCCGTACACGCCGACGAACCGTTTCGCACAACTCGGCACGGCCGTCGCCGACGGACATGCGCCGACCCTCGGGGCCCTACTGGTCCTTGCCTTCTGGCTGCTGGCCTTCGGCTCGTACGCTGTGACCTCGTACCGCATGACCGCGCGGACCGTCTGAACGGGGGCAGGACATGTCCTGGATGAGAACCGTCAGCTGCCGGTTGGGCGCGTGGCGGTTGGCGCGGGCCGTGGGGAAGACAGGAAAACCTCCCGAGGAAGCGGGCCCGCCGCCCAACGGCTTCTCCCTGCTGCCCTGGCTGCTCATGGGTATGGGGGCCTTTTCCAACCTCTTCCAGGGCAAGACCCCGAACCCCTGGATCGGCGGCATCGGCATATTCGCCTTCAACTCCCTCTACATCGGTGTGGTGTTCCGGGCCTTCGTGAAAGAGGCACGCGAGGCACGCTCCACCCGCGTGATGCTGATCTCGCTGGGCGTGGTGACCTGCACGCTCGCCATCATCTACGGCGGCAGCTGGCTGCTCTTCTTCCCTCTCCTCGGCCTGGCCACGGGCGCGATCGTCCGGGGCCGGTGGCTCGGCAGGACCGGCATCGGCCTGAGCGTGCTCGCCGGTCTCGTCTCCGCGGTCCGGGACGGCTGGGACGCGGTGAACATCGCGTACGGCACGTTCATCTCCACCATGGTGACGGCGGCGATCCTCTCCCTCTCCGAGGCCGTACGCGAACTCCGTGCCGCCCGTGAGGAACTGGCCCGTCGCGCCGTCGAGAAGGAACGCCTCCGCTTCTCCCGTGACCTCCACGACCTGCTCGGCCACACCCTCTCCGTGATCGTGGTGAAGTCGGAGGCGGTCCGGCGCCTGGCCCACCGCGACCTCGACGCGGCGCTCGTCCAGGTCGGGGACATCGAGTCGGTGGGCCGCCAGGCGCTCACGGAGATCCGCGAGGCGGTGACCGGGTACCGCGAGGGCAGCCTCGCCATGGAACTGGACCGGGCCCGCTCGGCCCTGGGGGCCGCCGGCATCGATCCGGTCGTCCGCCAGTCGGGCCCGCCGCTCGCCGCCCAGACCGAGGCGCTGCTGGGCTGGGTGATCCGCGAGGCCGTCACCAACGCCGTACGCCACAGCGGTGCGAGCCGGTGCGAGATCTCGGTGGAGGGCTCGTCGGAACGCGTCCGCGCGCGCGTCTCCGACGACGGCCGAGGCATTCCCCCCGACCCGCCCTCGTCCGCCCCGTCCTCGTCCGACCCGTCCCCGTTCCCGTCCTCGTCCCTGCCCTCGTCCGCCGCCGGGATCGGTGGCACCGGACTCAAGGGCCTCACGGAACGGCTGGCGGCGGCGGGCGGATCGTTGGAGGCGGGGCCGGCACCGCGAGGGGGCTTCCTGGTGACGGCGGAACTGCCCGTGGAGCCGGCGGAGCTCCCTGAGGTGACCGATCCGGCGGAACCGGCCGACCCCGCCGCGCTACCGGGCACGGCGGCCTGAGCAGTGCCCCGGGCGGGGGAACTGCCGGGCACGGCGGCCTGAGCGATGACCCGGGCGGGGGAACTGCCGGGCAGCCGCCCCTGGCGCCAGGTCACCCGGTGCGCGCTCGTGAACTCCCAGGCCACCACCCGCTTCAACCCGGCCTCCCCGCTCTACTCTTGGGCCGTGACCGAGATGCCCCGGGATTACCGGCCTGCCAAGTCCATCCGCGTCCTGCTCGCCGAGGACCAGGGGATGATGCGCGGCGCCCTCGCTCTGCTTCTCGGGCTGGAGGAGGACATCGAGGTGGTCGCGCAGGTGGCGGCGGGGGACGCGATCGTGGACGCCGCGCTGGAGTCACGGCCCGATGTCGCGCTGCTGGACATCGAGCTTCCGGGGATCAGCGGCCTCGACGCCGCCGCGCTGCTGCGGGACGAGGTGCCCGACTGCCGGGTGCTGATCCTCACCACCTTCGGGAGACCGGGGTATCTGCGGCGGGCCATGGAGGCGGGAGCCGCGGGGTTCCTGGTGAAGGACGGCCCCGTGGAGGAGCTGGCCACCTGTATCCGCCGGGTGCTGACCGGCGAGACGGTCGTCGATCCCGCGCTTGCCGCGGCCGCGTTGAGCGCAGGGCCCAGTCCGCTCACCGCCCGCGAGTGCGACGTCCTCAAGGCCTCCGCCGACGGCGCGACCATCGCCGATATCGCGGCCAAGCTGCACCTCTCCGAGTCCACCGTGCGCAACTACCTCTCCTCCGCGATCGGCAAGACGGGCACCCGCAACCGCATGGAGGCGATGCGGGAGGCCCGGCAGCAGGGCTGGCTTTAGGCCCTGTCGCCCGGGTCCGCCGATCCGTGCCCGCCCCTCGAGTCAGTCCTTCACGAAGCCCGCCACATCCGCCGTCTTGTAGCCCTGCCCCTTCGGTGACAGGCAGACGAACCAGCTCGGCTGGGAGCCGTCGACCGGGCGGATCGAGAGGACGTCCGTGCTGGTTTCCGCGCCCTGGGGTGCCCGGTCGACGACGGTCGCCGTGTCGTTGTCCCAGGCGCAGATGACCTGTTGGGCGGTGGGGGCGACCTTGCCGATCACGAGGTCGCGGGAAGCGTCGGCGCGGTCGGAGCCGCCGGTCTTCAGTGGCATCGAGTACGCCTGGATGTCCGTACCCGACATGGAGTCGCCCTTCTCGACCGCTCCCTGAACCACCGTCGACGGTTCTCCGTCGCCCACCGTCAGGTGCACGAACACCCAGCCCTTGCCGACCAGGTCCCCGGCCACGCGTACGTCCGCCGGCTTGACGCCGTACAAGGCCATCGCGTCCAGCTGGCTCTGTGCCTCCGCCTTGTCCTTCGGCGCTCCCCATACATCGATGGCAACCCGCCACTCCTTGCCCTGGTCACGGCCGGTCGCGAGCGTGGTCCGCCCCGGCTCGTACAGGTGCCGCTCCTCGACCGTCGAAGGCTGTGTGGCCACCGGCGCGCCCCGGTCTCCGTCGCCGTCCAGCGCTCCGGCCAGCGCCAGCGATCCCGTCGAGCCCGCGATCACCAGGGCAGCCGCGGCCGCCACCGCCCAGCGCCGCGCCTTGCGGCGCCGACCGCCTCGTACCACCGACTGATAGGGGGCTATACCGATTTCGACCTCGTCCGCGGCGTCCGCCAGCAGGAGGGCGATGTCGCTGTGCGTCACGTCGCCGTGCGTCATGTCGCCATGCGTCATGTCGTGGTTCGTCTCCCGGTCCGCGCTCATCACTTCCGCCCTCCGTGCGTCACCGTCTCGGCCAGGCCCGGTATGGCGCGGAGCTTCGCGATCCCCTTCGCCGCGTTGCTCTTCACCGCCCCCGCCGAGCAGCCCATCGCCTCTGCCGCCTGCGCCTCGCTCAGGTCCTCCCAGTAGCGCAACACCACCGCTTCCCGCTGCCGGGGCGGCAGTTGGGACAGCGCCTTGAGCAACGCGGAGCGGTCGTCGGCCTGGGCGATCCGGTCTCCGGTGTCGGGCAGCTCGGGTGTGAAATCCGCGTCGGACCTGGGGGCCAGGAACTCCTTGAGGCGCCTGCGGTGCTTTCGCGCATGCGCGTTGATCATCAGGCGCCACACATACGCGTCCGGGTCGTCCGCGGCGCTGACCTTGCGCCACGCCACGTACGCCCGCTCCAGCGACGACTGGACCAGGTCCTCCGCCGCGTGCTGCTCCCCCGTGAGGAGAAATGCCGTACGCATCAGCCGCGGCCATCGGCCGATGACAAAGCTCTGGAACTCCTCGTCCAGAGCCTGCTTCCGATCCCCCATGGGCACCTCCTTGATGCCCTATAGAGTCCATGGACCTCGGATTCCGTTGCCTCCGCTCGCGCCCTTTCTCGTACGTCCGTGGTTCAGGCGCTCGCGGCCTGCGCCTGCCCCCGCCGCGGCAGCCACAACAGCATCAGCACTACACCCGCGATCAGCACGCCCGCCCCCGTCCGGAAGGCCAGCGCGTACCCCTCCGTGAGCTCCGCGGCCGACGTTCCGCCCCCTGTGCGTGCCGCCGCGATGGTCGACATCACCGAGAGTCCCAGCGCACCGCCCATCGTGCGCGAGGTGTTGACCAGCCCCGACACCAGCCCGGCATCCCCTGGCGCCGCCCCCGACGTGGCCAGCGAGGCGAGCGGCGTCGCGGCCAGTCCCGCGCCGAGCATCATCAGGATCCCGGGGAACATGATCGCGGTGAGATACGTGCCGTCCGCGCTCATCGTCGACTGCCAGCCGAACCCGGCGGCGGCCACCAGCGTCCCGATCACCGCGGCCGTGCGCGCTCCGGCGACCCGCATGAACCGTGGTGCGGCCTGCGAGCCCAGCACCACCGCGAGCGAGCTGGGCATGAGCGCGAGCCCGGCTTCCAGCGGCGTGTAGCCGAGCACGTTCTGCGCGTACAACGTCATGAAGAACCACATGCAGAACATGGCCGCCCCGCACAGGAACATCGCCACGTTCGCCGACGACACCGACCGCAGCCGGAACAGCTTCAGCGGCATCAGCGGCGCCTTCGTCCGCGTCTCGACGAACAGGAAGAGCCCGAGCAGCGCTGCGCCTCCGGCCAGCGGGGCAAGGGTCGCGGACGACGTCCAGCCCTCGATCTCGGTCTGCACGATCCCGTACGCGAGGGTCGCGAGCCCGGCCGTCACCAGCAGCGCCCCCGGCAGATCGAGCCGCCGCCGCTCGCCGGCCCGGCTCTCGACGAGCCACAGCAGGGCGCCGGCCAGCACGACCGCGCCGACAGGCACGTTGATCAGCAGCACCCACCGCCACGACAGCCCGTCGACCAGCAATCCGCCGACGAGCCCGCCCGCCGCGCCACCGCCCCCGCCGACGGCGGTCCAGGTCGCGATGGCCCGCGCGCGTGCCACCCCTTCCGGGACGGTCGAGGTGACGATCGTCAGCGTCGAGGGCGCGAGCACCGCCGCCCCCAGACCCTGCACGGCCCGCGCGGCCAGCAGCTGCCACTCGGCCTGGGCGAGACCGCCCCCGAGGGAGGCGAGCGTGAACAGGGCGAGCCCGACCAGGAACATCCGCTTGCGCCCGTACAGGTCCCCGGCCCGTCCGCCGAGCAGCATGAAGCCGGCGAAGGCGATCGTGTACGCGTTGACGACCCACTGCAGCCCCGGCGCGCTCAGCGCCAGGTCGGCCCGCATCGAGGGCAACGCCACATTGACCACGGAGATGTCGAGGACGACGAGGAACTGCCCCGCGCAGGCAAGCGCGACCACCACCCAGGTGGGCGGCGCGGAACGGCGGGACACGGGCACCTCTGCGGCGGCTCTGAGCATGGGGGTCATGCTCTCAACCACCCGGTGCCCCGTACATCGGATTTTCGGCGCACGGCCCCTCCGTCTCACGACCTAGGACGACCTACGACCTGGAGGCCAGGCCGCTACACCGCGCGCAGCAGCGTCACCACCGCCGCGCCCCCGAGCCCGATGTTGTGCGCGAGCCCCACGCGCGCGCGTGGCACCTGCCGCTCCCCCGCCTCTCCCCTCAGCTGCCACACCAGTTCGGCGACCTGCGCGATACCGGTGGCCCCGAGGGGATGCCCCTTCGAGATGAGCCCTCCGGACGGGTTCACCACCCACCGCCCGCCGTATGTCGTCGCCCCCGACTCCACGAGTTTCCCGGACTCCCCCGGCGCGCACATCCCGAGCGCCTCGTACGTCAGCAGTTCGTTGATCGAGAAGCAGTCGTGCAGCTCGACGACATCGACGTCCTCGATGCCGAGCCCCGTCCTCTCGTACACCTGCCGGGCGGCGGCCCGCGACATCGGCTGTCCGACGACCTCGACGCACGCCCCGGACGCGAAGGACTCCTCGGTGTCCGTGGTCATCGCCTGGCCGACGATCTCCACGGCCTTCCCGTCCAGCCCGTGCCGCTCCACGAACCGCTCCGACACGACGAGCGCGGCGGCCGCACCGTCCGAGGTGGGCGAGCACTGGAGCTTGGTCAGCGGCCGGTGCACGACCCGTGCGGCGAGGATCTCGTCGACGGAGTACACGTCCTGGAACTGGGCGTACGGGTTTCCGGCCGAGTGCCGATGGTTCTTCGCCCCGACGGCCGCCAGCTGCGCCTCGGTGGTGCCGTACTTCTCCATGTGCTCCCGCGCGGCGTTCCCGAAGATCTGGGCGGTCGGCGGCGTCATCGCGAAGCCGTGCCGCGCCGCCATCACGCCGTAGTGCCGGGCGACGGGAGACGTACTGAAGTCACGGCCGTCCGTTCCCCCGCCCAACGCCCCGCGTGCCATCTTCTCGAACCCGAGAGCCAGTACGCAGTCGCTCGCGCCGCCCTCGACGAACTGCCGGGCGAGCATCAGGGCGGTCGAGCCGGTCGCGCAGTTGTTGTTGACGTTGTAAACGGGCACGCCGGTCAGCCCCAGTTCATACGCCGCACGCTGCCCGGCCGTGGAGGCCTGGAAGCAGTATCCGACGGGCACCTGCTCCACCTCGGCATACGAAATCCCGGCGTCCTCAAGGGCGTTGGTGCCCGCCTCGCGCACCATGTCCCAGTACTGCCACTCCCGCGTCTCCGGCTTCTCGAACTTCGTCATGCCCACACCGACGACGAATGCCTTCATCGCTGCCCTCTCGTCTCAGTCCCGTGGCAGGCCGAGGATGCGCTCGGCGACCACGTTCAGCTGCACCTGCGTCGTACCGCCGGCGATGGTCAGACACCGCGAGAGCAGGAATCCGTGCACGGCCCGCTCCCCGGCTCCCTCGCGCAACGCCCCCTCAGGACCGAGGAGTTCGAGCGCCAGCTCGGCGACCCTCTGCTGATGCACGGTCTGCACGAGCTTGCGTACGGACGCGCCGGCCCCCGGTTCCACGCCCGACACCTGCCGCATGGTCGTCCGCAGCCCGATGCAGGCCAGCGCGTGCGCCTGTGCGACCAACGCCCCGATGCGCACGCGTACGGCGTCGTCGTGGTCACCGGCCCGCAGGAGGAGAGCCTCGATGCCGGTACCGAAAGTCAACTGGTCGGCCATGTGGACGCGTTCGTTGCCGAGCGTGTTCCGCGCGACCTTCCAGCCGTCGTCGACGTCGCCGACCACCGCGTCCGCGGGCAGCACCACGTCGTCGAAGTAGACCTCGTTGAACAGCGATTCGCCGGTGATCTCCTTCAGGGGACGTATATCGATGCCGTCGGTGTTCTTCATGTCGACGACGAAGTACGTGAGCCCCTTGTGCTTAGGCGCCTCCGGATCCGTACGGGCCAGCAGGATCCCGTAGTCCGCCCAGCGCGCCGAACTCGTCCACACCTTCTGCCCGTTGATCCGCCAGCGCCCGTCCGCGGTCCGCTCGGCACGCGTCCGCAGCGAGGCGAGATCGGACCCGGCCCCCGGCTCCGAGAAGAGCTGACACCACAGCATCTCCCCGCGCAACGTCGGCAGCAGATAGCGCTCCTGCTGCTCCCGCGTCCCGTACGCGATGAGCGACGGTACGACCCAGGTGGCGATCCCCAGTTCACTCATCCGTACGCCCGCGGCGGCCAACTCTTCCTGCACGGCGAGCTGTTGGACGGGCCCGGCACCGAGTCCGTACGGCGGTGGCAGATGCGGCGCCGCGTACCCGGTGGGCGCCAGCACCCGCCGTACGGCGGCCGGTTCGAGCCCGCGCACGCCCTCGACGAACTCGCGGGCCGCCGCCCGGTACACCGAGGCCTCCGCCGGCAGATCCAGCCGTAACTCCCGCCGTACGCCGCTCGCCGCGAGCCGTACGGCACGCAGCCGGTGTACGTCACCGGCACCGAACAGCTGCCGTGCCACCACCGCCCGCCGCAGATACAGATGGGCGTCGTGCTCCCAGGTGAACCCGATGCCGCCGAGGATCTGAATGCAGTCCTTGGCACAGGAGTACGCGGCGTCCAGGGCGTCGGCGGCGGCCAGGGCCGACACCAACTCCCCTACGTTGTCCGGCTCCTGAGTGGCGCGGGCCGCGTCCCAGGTGAGCGCTCGCGCCTGCTCGACCCGCACCAGCATGTCGGCGCACAGGTGCTTCACGCCCTGGAAGCGGCCGATGGGGTGGCCGAACTGTTCGCGGACCTTGGCGTACTCGGCCGCGGTGTGCAGCGCCCACGCGGCGGTGCCGCACGCGTCCGCGGCGAGGACGACGGCAGCGAGGTCGCGGACCGGCGCGGAGCCGACGGGCAGAACGCGCTCGGCGGGCACGCGCACTCCGTCCGCCCTCACCTCCGCGGTCGCCCGCGTCGGGTCCGCGCTCTCGTGGGCCCGCACGGCCACCTCGGCCGCGTCGACGACCACCCATATCGTGCCGCCCGCCTCGGAGTCGGTGCCGATGCCGATGGTCTCGATCTCGGTCTCGATCTCGGTCTCGGTCTCGGTCTCGGTCTCGGTCTCGGCCGCCAGGATGAGCAGGTCCGCCTCGGCCCCGGACAGCACCGGCGGCGCGACCCCGTCGAGTACGTATCCGCCAGGCACGGCCCGCGCCGTGAGCGACCCCGCCTCCCATGCCACGGCCGCGGTCCGCTCCCCCGAGGCAAGTGCCCGCACCAGAGCGTCCGCCCCCGCGCGGGCCAGCACCAGCGAGGCCAGGAGGCTGGAGACGAACGGCCCCGGCAGCGCGGCCCGCGCCGCCTCCTCCACCACCACGGCGAGGTCGAGGACATCGCCGCCCCCGCCGCCGTACTCCTCGGGCAGGTGCACGCCTAGCAACCCCTGCGCGGCGAGCCCGTCCCAGAAGGGCGGTCTGCCCTCCCCCGGCGCGTCGAGGAGCTTGCGCACCTCCTCAGGAGGCACCGCCCGCGCGATCCACCCGCGCACGGCCTCGGCCAGCTCACGCTGTTCCCGTGTGATCCCGATCCCCATGCGGCGACAGACTAGAACGCGTTCCAATCTGATGGAAGGTCAGATGTCGAGCGAATCGACCCTCACATGTAGTGGCGTCTGGACCTCCAGCCGAGGGGTTCGAGGTGGGACCTGGACCCCGGTGGTTCAGAATTCCGGCGCTCGCTGTCGGACGTGTGGGCCGTGCGGTTCGAGGACGTCCCGCCTGTACGCGAGTTCAAGTCGTACAAGGGGCAGCGACATCTGCCAGGTTTGTGGTGGCCGCCAACGGCTGGTGGGCACATCGGTTACGAGTCCTGGCTGGAACGCGATCACGTGATGCTGCTGGACTTCGACCCCTCGGTGGTGGGGTTGTCCTCGCAACCGTTCTGGCTGTTCTGGGCTTCGGATAAGGGCAAGAGCATCTCTCTCATGCTCCGGACTATTTCGCGCGCCGTGCGGACGGCTCGGCGATCGTGATCGACTGCCGCCCAGCGAACCGTCGCAAACCGCGGGACTGGATGAAGTTTGAGGCGACTCGGGCGGCCTGCGACGTGCTGGGGTGGGAGTTCCGGCTGGTTGGGGCGCCGGACCAGATCGCAGTGGCTAACGTGCGGTGGCTGGCGGGCTACCGGGGTCGTGGGCCTGGCCGGTACTTCGGTGCGGCTGCGCTCTGAGGCCGGGGCAGAGAGCGTGGTGCCGGCCTCGCATCTGATGGCCTCGCCCGACTTCGCTGCCACCGGGGCTCGGCTGCCACCTTCCGATGAACGGGCCACACTGACCGACCGACAGCAGGCACTGAAGTCGCCGCCGTGGACGCCACCGGTGATCACGACCCTGGGGCCGGGACGGGAGCCGTTGACAAGAATCAAGGGAACATCCACTGTCGTGGTGCCGAGGTCGGCGGGCAGGCTCCCGCAAGTCTTCTGACCGAGATCGCCCGCAGCGGGCCGATGGTCAGGGCAATGCCTTACCTCGTTCGAACTCAGGCCGCAGCACGGCCGTTTGTGGTGACGAAGTCGATCGGCTGGGAGGTGCGGCCTTCCAGGGCGAGGTCCGCGGCGATGTCGCCCATGGCGGGCGAGAGCTTGAAGCCCTGGCCGGAGAAGCCGGCCAGCAGGACGATGTCGTCGCAGCCCGGCAGGGGGCCGACCAGCGGCCTGGTGCTGTCGGTGTAGCCCTCCATGAAGACGGTCAGGCGCACCGGATCGGGGTTCAGGCCGGGCAGGTGGCGCCGCACCGCCGCCGTGAAGGTCTCCAGTTCCTCCGGTGCGACGGTCCGGTTCAGCCGGTTCGGGTCGTCTACGGGCTTGTGGTGGGCCTGGGGCAGGCCGAGCTTGACAGTCAGGCCGTCCGGAGACGGGATGCCGTAGAAGGGGATGTCGCCCCGGCGGATGAAGGCGGGACGCTCCGCGTCTGCCGGGTGGTCCTCGTGGGGCAGGAACCAGGCGCTGATCGCGCGGTAGACGCTCACTTCCCACGGCAGGTCGGGCAGCAGGTCGCCAACCCACGGGCCGGGGGTGACGACCGCGGCGTCGAATCGCTCCGTGTCGGTGTCGGTGCGGATCTCCACGCCTCCCCCGGCGACGGGAGTGACCTCCCGCACCGGGGTGTAGCGGCGGATCCGGGCGCCCAGTTCCTCGGCGCGCCGGGCTGCGGTCTGGACCGTCAGCTCGGGGCGGACGAAGCCCGCGTGGCGGTCGAGGACCACCAGATCGCCGTCGTCGACGCGGAACTGCGGGAAACGCTTGGCCATCGCCTCGGCGTCGATCACCTCGTGGTCGAGGCCGTGCTCGGCGATGACGTCCATCACGGTACGCATCTCGGGGTCGTCGGCCGGCCCCATGAACAGCGCTCCGGTCAGGCGGCGCAGTTCCCGGCCGGTCTCCGCCTGCAGCTGCTTCCAGAGGGTGTCGGCGTGCCGGACGAGCGGCACATAGCGGCCGTCGTCACTCTGCACACTGCGGAAGACCCTGGTCTCACCGCCCGCGGCGCTGCGGTCGTGGCCGGGGGCGAAGCGGTCGTAGGCCACGACTTCGGCGCCCCGTGCCGCCAGCCGCCAGGCGGCCTGGCTGCCCACCGTGCCGGTACCGACGACGGCGACACGTTTCCTCGCAGCTGACACAGGACTTTCCTTTCGTAACGCTGGGGGCTTACGGGCCACCGACGTGAAGCTGTTCGACTCAAGGCGGTTTGGACGGGGTCCGGGGGATTTGGAAACGCCGCATCGCAACCGTTGCGCTCTCGAAGTTACCGGCCAACACCCTCAGGCATGCCACATTGTGGAATGAAGTGCTGGAATATGGCACAGAGGTTGGCAGTGTCCCGGAGGGGAGTCAAGAGGCTGCCGGACAGAAAACTCCGAGGATCAACGGCGGGAAACCGGATGGAGATGAAGCACCGATAGGGGCCGCGATCGTGTCGCCGGACGCGGGGTGAGCGAATCGTCATCACAACGGTACAGATCGGCATGCCGTGCGGTCGTTGCGGCATGGAGCAGGTGACAGGCCGGACAGCGAGGCTCTGAGCAGCCGCACCGTGGAGGGTGCGGCGCACTGTGAAGGAGCTTTCTCATGGGCCGATACGATCTCGCCCTCATCGGATTCGGCGGCGTCAATCGCGCGCTTTCCGAGCTCATAGCCCAGAGCGGGGAGCGCCTGGCCAAGGAGCTGGGCTTTGCCTTGCGGGTGGTGGCGATCACTGATCTGCGGGCCGGTTCCCTGGTGGACACCGACGGCATCGATCTGGCGCCGCTGCTGGCCGCCGAGCCCGGGGAGCTGAGCTTCGCGGGCCTTGACGGAGGCAGCGCTGATCCGCGCAACGAGTGGGTGATCCGCGAGGTCCCGGCCGACATCGTGGTGGAGGCGACGTTCACCAACCCCACCGACGGCGAGCCCGCCCTCTCTCACGTGCGCTGGGCCCTGGAATCGGGCAAGCACGTGTGCACCACCAACAAGGGACCGGTCGCACTCGCCGGCCGCGCACTGAAGCGGCTGGCTGCCGAGCGTGGTGTCAGCTTCGAGTTCGAGGGCTCGGTACTCAGCGGCACCCCCATCCTGCGCACCGCCGAGCGGATGTTCGGCGGCCTGGAGATCACCGGCGTCCAGGGCATCATGAACGGCACCTCGAACTACATCCTCGGCCGCCTCGAAGAGGGCATCGAGCTGTCGGCGGCCATCGCCGAAGCCCAGGAGCTCGGGTACGCCGAAGCCGATCCCACCGCGGACATCGAGGGCCACGACGTCCAGCTCAAGGTCATGATCCTGGCCAACGAGGTCCTCGGCGCCGACCTGCGCCGCGAGGACGTCTTCTGCGAGGGCATCTCGGCGATCACCCCCCACGAGGTGCAGGACGCCGCCTCGAAGGGGCTGCGCTGGAAGCTGGTCGGCTCCGCCACCCGCCACGAGGACGGCAGCGTCGAGGCCCACGTCGCCCCGCTCGCCCTGCCCGCCCATCACCCGCTGGCGGGGATCTCCGGCCCGGTCAACGCGGTCGCCTTCCACACCGACCTCCTCGGCACCGTCACGGTCTGCGGGCCGGGCGCCGGCCGCATCGAGACCGCCTACGCCCTGCTGTCGGACCTCATCGCCATCCACCAGCGCCACGCGGACGACGACACCGCCCCCACGCGCCCCGCTCTCCAGGAGACTCACCGTGTCTGACACCGTCCTGCCCGCCGGCGTCGAACTCGGCACCGACACGACGCCCGTGCACAACCCTTACACCGGCGAGGTCATCGCCTCGGTCCCCACCGTCGGCGCAGGCGCCGTCGGCAGCATCCTGCAGCAGGCCAGGTGCGGGCGCCGCACCGCGGCCGCGCTGTCCCGCGCCTCCCGGGCCGCGTTCCTGGAACGCGCCGCCCACCTGATCCAGCGGCGCGCCGAGTCCTTCGCCCAGCTGATCGTCAGCGAGGCCGGCAAGACCATCACCCAGGCCCGCAAGGAAGTCGCCCGCGCGGTCAACACCCTGTCCCTGTCCGCGGCCGAGGCACGGCGCAACGCCGGCGAGGTCATCCCCTTCGACTCCTATGAGGGCTCGGAGAAACGGCAGGGCTGGTTCACCCGCGAACCGCTGGGCATCATCGCCGCCATCACCCCGTTCAACGACCCCCTCAACCTGGTCGCCCACAAACTCGGACCGGCCATCGCCGGCGGCAACGCGGTCATCCTCAAACCGTCCGCCCTGACCCCGCTGTCCGCGCTGCGGCTGGTCGACACCCTCATCGAAGCCGGCCTGCCCGAGGAGATCGTCACCGTCGTCAACGGCAACGCCGACATCGGCGCCGCGATCGTGGCCGCCCCCGACGTGCGCATGGTGTCCTTCACCGGCGGATTCGCCACCGGCGAGGCCATCTCCCGCACGGCCGGCCTGAAAAAGCTCGCCATGGACCTGGGCGGAAACGCCCCGGTCATCGTCATGGACGACGCCGACCTCGACGAGGCCGTGGCCTCCTGTGTCTCCGGCGCGTTCTGGGCCGCGGGCCAGAACTGCATCGGCACCCAGCGGATCCTGATCGCCCGCGAGGTCTACGAGCGCTTCCGCGACGCCTTCGTCGCTCGCACCCAGATGCTGCGCGTCGGTGACCCTCTCGACGAGCGCACCGACGTCGGCCCCATGATCACCCAGGAGGCCGCGGCCGCCACCCGGGCCAAGGTCCACACGGCGGTGGCCCAGGGCGCGGTGCTGCTGTGCGGCAACGACGCCACCGGCGCCCTGTATGGGCCGACCGTCCTGGAAGACGTCCCGGCGACCTGCTCGATCTGGCAGGAGGAGGTGTTCGCCCCGGTCGTCGTGCTGCAGTCGTTCACGTCCTTCGAGGACGCCATCGAGCAGGCCAACGCCATCGACTACAGCCTCCACGCGGGCATCTTCACCTCGCGCCTGGACCGCGCCCTGAACGCGGCCCGGCTGCTGGAAGCCGGCGGAGTGATGATCAACGACTCGTCCGACTACCGGTTCGACGCCATGCCGTTCGGCGGGTTCAAGTACGGCAGCATGGGCCGCGAAGGCGTGCGCTTCGCCTTCGAGGAGATGACCCAGCCCAAGGTCGTCTGCGTCAACCACATCAGTGAAGTGGTCCAATGACCGCCTTCCGCACCGAGCGCGACTCCCTGGGCGAACTGACGGTACCGGCCGACGCCTACTGGGGCATCCACACCGCCCGGGCGCTGGAGAACTTCCAGGCCAGCGGCATCCCGCTGGCCGCCCACCCCGCCCTGGTCCGCACGCTGGCCACCGTGAAACGGGCCGCAGCCAGGGCCAACGAGGAGATCGGCGCATTGAAGCCTGAGGTCGCGCGGGCGATCGAGGCGGCCTGCCAGGCCATCGAGGACGGATCCCACCACCGCGAGTTCCGGGTGGACGTCATCCAGGGCGGTGCCGGCACCAGCACCAACATGAACGCCAACGAGGTCATCGCCAACCTCGCCCTGGAACATCTGGGCCTCGAGCAGGGCCGTTACGACGTGATCTCCCCGCTCGACCACGTCAACCGCTGCCAGTCCACCAACGACGTCTACCCCACCGCGCTGCGGCTCGCCGTCAGCACCTCCCTGGGCGGGCTACTGGAAGAACTCGGCCCGCTCACCCAGGCGTTCGCGGCCAAGGGCGAGGAGTTCGCCCATGTGGTGAAGGTGGGCCGCACCCAGCTGCAGGACGCCGTGCCCATGGCCCTCGGCCAGGAGTTCACCGCCTTCGGCGTGACCCTGGTCGAGGACATGGCTCGCTTGCGCGAGACGTTGCCGCTGCTGCACGAGATCAGCCTCGGCGCCACGGCCATCGGAACCGGTATCACCGCCGAGGCGGGATATGCCGAGGCGGCGGTCCGGCATCTGGGCGCCCTCACCGGGCTTGAGCTGAAGCCGGCCTTCGACCTGGTCGAGGCGACCTCCGACACCGGCGCCTTCCTGCTGGTCTCCGGCGTCCTGAAGCGGCTGGCCGTGAAGCTGTCGAAGATCTGCAACGATCTGCGCCTGATGTCCAGCGGCCCGCAGAGCGGCCTGGGTGAGATCGCGCTGCCGCCCCGCCAGGCCGGGTCGTCGATCATGCCGGGCAAGGTCAACCCGGTGATCCCGGAGATGGTCAACCAGATCTGCTACGCGGTGGCCGGCGCGGACGTGTCGATCACGATGGCCGCGGAGAACGGGCAACTCCAGCTCAACGCCTTCGAGCCGCTGATCGGGCACCTGCTGCTGACCTCGATCCAGTGGCTCACACGCGGCTGCACTGCACTGCGCACGCACTGCATTACCGGAATCACCGCCAACGAGGATCACCTGGCCCGCCAAGCTGCCCGGTCGGTGGGCTCGGTGACCGCCCTGACCCCCCACATCGGCTATGCGGCGGCCGCCTGGATCGCGAAAGAGGCCCTGGCCACCGGGGCGGACGTGGTGGACCTCGTGGTCCAGGGCGGGCTGCTGGACAGGGAAGAGGCGATGGCGCTGCTCACCCCGGTGCCGTTGAACTCCGCCCTCCTCGCGGGCGGTTGACGACGCTGGACAGGGTGAGCGCGGTGACCGTGTCCCGTACGCCGGGCATCTGGGCGATGTCCTCCCAGATGACGCGTACGCGTTCCAGTGAGGCCGCCTCCAAGCGCACCATGATGTCGAAGTCGCCGCTGAGGATCTCGCAGATGACGACCTCGGGGATGCATTTGAGCGCGGCCAGGACGTCGCCGCCGCGCATGCGGTCCTGGCGGTAGACGAGGACCAGCGCCGAGACGACATTGCCGGTGTCGTCGCCCGCGCGGACGATGGTGTAGCCGGCGATGTGTCCCTCGCGCTCAAGCCGTTCGATGCGCTGGCGCACCGCGTTCCGGGACAGCAGCACTTTGCTGGCCAACTCGGAGTGCGAGATGCGGCCGTTGCGGGTCAGCTCGGCGATGATCTTCTCGTCGATGGCGTCCACAGTGGACCGTCTCCTTCGCGAATCGGTCGAGGTTGCATACCCCCACGGCGCACGCGGATCGCGGGTGTGCCGCAGACCGTGAGGCGGCGCGGCGGCGACACCCGCCCAGACCCCTGCTGTTCCGCGGGGGAACAGTCTGCGGTCGTTCCGGCTTGGCCGGGAGCCGGTGCTTTGGGAGGCTGTCTACTTGGGTCCGACTTTCGGGATCTCGGCTCACTTCGGCAGGACCACCCCTGGAGCCGCATGCCGGAAAATGGAATGGTATGCCAGAATGTGGCACAAGAATGGCGGTGGCGCGGAGGGGAGTCAAGAGGGTCTCGGGCGGAACTCACTCCACCGGAGCCCGATGCCAGCGGGCCGAGGCCGCGTCCTGGGCGAGGCATGGTGCGACATCTGGCCGGCGTCGAGCGCTGGTGGTTCCGCATGCAGTTCGCCGGCGAGAACGTCCCGATGCTCTACTACTCCGACGATGACCCCAACCAGGACTTCGACAGCCTGGAGGGTGACGTCGACGACGCGTTCGCCGTCTGGCGGGCGGCGGGCGGCGGGCGGAGTGTGAGCAGTCCAGACAGATCACCGCCACTGCCGCATCGCTGGATGAAGCAGGGATCCGCAAGAGGACCGGCGAGCCGATCTCACTGCGAAGGATCCTGGTGGACATGATCGCCGAGTACGCACGGCACAACGGCCATGCGGACCTACTCCGGGAACGCATCGACGGCTCCACCGGGATGTGACCCGGCAGGGGACAAGTCCTCTGCTTGCGCAGCTTGACGAGCACTGATTCCGCAAAATGATGCGGTTGACGTGTCTCTCAACGACCCCCGAATTCCAGGGCAGGGTCTGACCGGCGTTGACAGCATCGCGGTCGCGGTCGATACCCGCAGCGAGGGTCTGGGGACTGGGCAGGTCGTCCTGCCGGACTGCATCGACACTCGGAGCCAGGCCGCCGAAAATGCGGAGTTGACCTGCCCAACCGCGGCACCAAAGAGCGCAAAGAGACCCTGCACACACCAGGTCGCCGGGCGCCACCAACGCAGAGCTCAACCGCACCGGACAGGAGAGGTCAAGTAATGAAGAGGTCAAGATTTCGTTAGCGACCCGAAGTAACGGAATAGTTGCCTGGGCCCACGGAGTTCACCGTGCACATATTCCCCACCGACCCCGGAGGCCCCACGCGATGACCACGACGACGACGGACCACCACACGCGAAGGCGGAGCGGCAGCGGAATCGTCCCGGTACTCGCCTTCGCGGGCATTGTCGTCGCGGTGATGCAGACCCTGCTCGTACCCGTCATCAAGGACCTGCCCGAGCTGCTCGGCACCTCTCCCAGCAACGCCACCTGGGTGATGACCTCGACCCTGCTCGCGGGCGCCGTGGCCACGCCGATCATGGGTCGGCTGGGAGATCTCTACGGCAAGCGTCGCTTGCTGCTCACCAGCCTGGCCGTGATGGTCGTGGGCTCGCTGATCTGCGGTTTCACCAGCGAACTGCTCGTCATGATCGTGGGACGTGCCCTCCAGGGCTTCGCGATGGGCGCCATCCCCCTCGGCATCGGCCTGATGCGCGACGAGTTGCCGCGCGAGAGGCTCGGCTCCGCGATGGCCCTGATGAGCTCGTCGATCGGCGTCGGCGGCGGACTCGCGCTGCCGCTCGCGGCCCTGGTGGCGCAGAACGCCGACTGGCACGCGCTCTTCTTCGGCGCGGCGGCCATCGGCACCCTCTCGATCGTGCTCACCCTCGTCTTCGTACCGGAGTCCCCGCTGCGGGCCGAGGGCACCTTCGACGCACTGGGCGCGTTCGGCCTGTCCACAGGTCTCGTCCTCTTCCTCCTGCCGATCACCAAGGGCAGCGACTGGGGCTGGAGCTCGGGCACCACGCTCGGCCTGTTCGGAGCGGCGGCGGTCGTCCTCGTTCTGTGGGGCGTACTGGAGTTGCGCGTCAAGGCTCCGCTGGTGGACCTGCGCACCACGGCCCGCCGCGCGGTGCTGTTCACCAACCTCGCCTCGATCATGGTCGGCGTCGCCTTCTACGCCGTCTCCCTCGTCCTGCCGCAGCTGCTCCAGCTGCCGACGGCGACCGGCTACGGCCTCGGCCAGTCGATGGTCGTCGCGGGTCTGTGCGTGGCGCCGCTCGGCCTCACGATGATGTTCACGGCGCCCGTCTACGCCCGTCTGTCCGCCAAGTACGGCCCGAAGACGACCCTTGTGATCGGCATGCTGGTCATCGCCATCGGCTACGGCGCCGGCCTGGGCCTGATGAGCGCCGCCTGGCAGACCGTCGTCATCGCGGTGGTCCTGGGCGCCGGCATCGGCCTCGCGTACTCCTCGCTCCCCGCGCTGATCATCGGCGCGGTCCCCGCCTCGGAGACCGGCGCCGCCAACGGCCTCAACACCCTGATGCGCTCGATCGGTACGTCGGTGTCGAGCGCCGTCATCGGCATGGTGCTGGCGAACACGGCGAACCAGGTGAACGGCGTCGCGATCCCCACGATGCACGGCTTCCGCCTGTCCTTCCTGATCGCCACGGGCGCGGTCGCGGTCGGCCTGGTGTTCGCGTTGCTCCTGCCGCGCCGGAACAGGGTGGAGAAGCCGCAGCCGCTGGCTTCGAGCGAGGAGGCGGTGTCCGAGACGATGCCCGCGTCGATGCCTGCGGCGCCGATGCCCGTGCCGATGACCACGCCCGACCGGGGCGGCTTTCGCGGTCGTGTGCTCGGCGCCGACGGAGCGCCCGTCGCCCGCGCCAAGGTCACGCTCATCGACCGGCGGGGGCGCCAGGCGGGCGCGACGCTGTCCGCGCAGGACGGCCGCTACGACCTGGCCGTGCCCGCCGAGGGTGCGTACGTCCTGGCCGCGAGGGCCACGGGCCACGGACCGCTCGCCTCGTCGGCAACTCACGCGGGCGACGACCGTCCGGTCGAGTTGGACCTCGCGCTGCCCGACGAGAACGCGGGTGTTCCCGCCTGACACTCGGACTCTCTCCCCGTCAACCCGCACACCCCCGTCGCCCGCGCGACGGGGGTGTGCGGCAGCATGGGGCGCCCACTGCCCCGTACAAGCTGGAGGAGCCCATGCCCGCGGCACCCAAGCCGGAGACCCTCGCCGCTTTTGAGGCCGCCAAGGGGTTCATGCCCGTGGGCGAAGGGCTCGCGCTGTACGAGGCCGCGGTCGAGGCGGGCGCGCTCGGACTCCCGCTCCTGGAGGTCGGCACGTACTGCGGACGCTCCACGATCCTCCTCGCCGACGCGGCCCGAGAGTCGGGCGTCACAGCGATCACGGTCGACCACCACCGCGGCAGCGAGGAGCAGCAGCCCGGCTGGGAGTACCACGACCCGGCGACGGTCGACCCGGAACTCGGCCGGATGGACACGCTCCCCACGTTCCGCCGTACGCTCCACCAGGCGGGCCTGGAGGACCACGTGGTCGCGATGGTCGGCCGCTCACCGCAGATCGCGGCCTTCTGGCGGACCCCTCTCGGCCTCGTCTTCATCGACGGCGGCCACACCGACGAACACGCGTCCGCCGACTACGAGGGCTGGGCACCCCATGTCGCCGAGGGCGGCCTCCTGCTCATCCACGACGTTTTCCCCGACCCTGTGGACGAGTTCACCGGCCAGGCTCCGTACCGCGTCTACCTCCGCGCCCTGAAGTCCGGTGCCTTCACCGAGATTTCGGCCACCGACTCGCTGCGTGTGCTGCGGCGCACGGGAGCGGGGATCTGAGGTTCGGCGGTTCAGCTACTCAGAGGGCGTTCTGGCTTTCGTGTGGAGGACCTCGCGGGCCTGCTCCGCGGCGCGGGTCATGCTCTCGCCGACGAAGTCGACGAAGCGGGCGATGCCCTCGAGGCGGGCGGCGGCCGGGGTGTCGGGGCCGAGGATGCTGACGCCCTGCCGCGCGGTCTCGGCGAGCTGGGCGTGGGACAGGGCGCTGGCGATCATTCCCTGGTACCAGACGTCGTCGTCGACGACGTAGCGGTCGCGGCGGCGTTCGTCCCGTTCCCGGCGGACGAGGCCCTGGCTCTCGAGGAACGTGATCGCTTTGGAGATGGACGCCGGGCTGACCTGGAGGTGCTGGACGAGTTCGGACGCGGTGAGGCTGCCCGCGTCGGTGGTGTAGAGGCAGGTCAGCACCCGGGACATCATCTTGGGCAGGCCCTGTTGCATGAGGAGGGTGGTGAACATCTCCTCGTACTCGCGCACGGCCTCGGCGTCGCGTCCGCGGGCCTGCGGGGGCGCCTCCGCCCCGCGGGGCGCGGCCTGCCTGCGCCGGTGGGCGCGGCGTTCGGTGGCTCGGTGGGCCAGGTCGGCGCGGTAGGCGGTGGGGCCGCCGTTCCGCATCACCTCACGCGTGATCGTCGAGGTCGGGCGATCGAGACGTCTGGCGATCTCCGCGTAGGCGAGGCTGTCGGCCAGCCCCAGCGCGATCTGCTGGCGTTCCTGCTGGGTGAGCCTGCCTCCCGGCATCGTGATCTCCTTCGTGGTCCTTGGTGTCTCCAGCATAGCGTTCATTCCTAATCCATTGCAACGAACAGGTGGCTGTTGTTGCATTAGAACCAAAGCCATTGCAACGTTTTCCTGGCTCTTATCTGGGTCGATGGCGATTATGTGCAACATTGACGTTGCTAGATCCATGAATGCAACGTAGCTTTTCCATCGTTCGAAACAACAAGCCGAAGGAGAGCACGATGCAGAAGTTCGACACCCCCGCCCCGATCTCCGCCGTCCTCGACATCCCCGCGGGGAGCATCCGGTTCATCGCCGCCGACCGGCCCGACACCACGGTCGAGGTCCTGCCCGCGGACGCCTCAAAGGGCCGCGACGTGAAGGCGGCGGAGCAGACCACGGTCGAATACGTCGACGGCGTCCTGCGGATCGAGGCCTCACCGGCGAAGAACCAGATCCTCGGCCCCTCCGGATCCGTCGAGGTGACCATCCAGCTGCCCGCCGACTCCCGCATAGAGGCGAAGGCGGCCAGCGCCGAATTCCGGGGCGTCGGACGGCTCGGCGACGTCGCCTTCGAGGGCTCGCACGGCTCGATCAAGCTCGACGAGGCCGCGAGCGCCCGCCTCACCACCGCCGCCGGTGACGTCTCGGTCGGCCGCCTGGGCGGCCCCGCGGAGATCAGCACCCAAAAGGGCGACATCCGGATCGCCGAGGCCGTGCACGGCACGGTCGTGCTGTGCACCGAGTCCGGCGAGATCTCGGTCGGCGCCGCCGCCGGAGTCTCCGCCTCCCTGGACGCCGGCACCTCCTACGGCCGGATTCGCAACGCGCTCAAGAACACCGAAGGCGCCGCCGCCCAACTCGACATCCACGCGACCACCGCCAGCGGCGACATCGTCGCCCGCAGCCTCTGAGGAGCACCCATCGTGACCAACCCGGCCATCGCGGCGAACGGGCTGCGCAAGTGCTACGGCGACAAGGTCGTGCTCGACGGCGTCGACCTGGCCGTCCCCGAAGGAACGATCTTCTCCCTGCTCGGCCCGAACGGCGCCGGCAAGACCACCGCCGTCAAGATCCTCTCCACCCTCATCTCCCCCGACCCCGCCTCCGGTGAGATCCGCGTCGGCGGCCACGACCTGGCCACAGACCCGCAGGCGGTGCGCGCCGCGATCGGCGTCACCGGGCAGTTCTCCGCCGTCGACGGCCTGATCACCGGCGAGGAGAACATGCTCCTCATGGCGGACCTGCACCACCTGCCCAAGCGCGAGGGGCGGCGGGTCGCCGCCGGACGGTGACCGCTGGTCGTCGGCGTCGTTCAACCGCGACCCGAGGTGAGCGCGCGGGCCGCCTCCCGCAACTCGTCTCGCCCGAGGGCGGCGTACTCCGACACAGCGTCGGCGTACGCCGCCCCGTCCGCGTCATCGGCCGCCCGCCGGGTCCGGGCCGCCGACATCGTCGGCTGGAACTCCCGTAGCGCGCCGAGCCGTTCGGCCGGCGCGAGCGACCGCACTGCGCGATGGTCGCCGCCGGCAAAGATCGCAAGCAGGCACTCATCAGTGGCTCAGTGCGGCTTTGGCGGCCACGATGATCAGGCCCAGGAGCAGGTTGACGGCGCCCTCGGCGATCATCTGGCCGCGGCGAGCACCGGAGTGGACGGCGCCCAGGGACGCCCAGAAGACCTGTTGCGCCACGGCGACCCCCAGCGCCAGCCATTCGGTCGCGTTCAGATCGAGTCCCAGGAGGGGACTGACGGCGACCACCGCGGCGGGCAGGGCCGCGGCCTGGACGATCGGCCACTCGTGCAGGGCGACCCGGCGGATCTCGCCCCGCCGCCAGGGCCGGCCCACCGGACGTTCGCCCGCGAGGCGCGCGTAGACGTGCGTAGCCCAGAACACCAGGCCCGTGACGAGCAGGACCAGCACGAGTTCGAGGCGCGGATAGTCACCCAACGTGGTGGCGGTGGCCAGGACGGAGGCGGCCAGAAGCGAGCCGTACACGGCACCGGCGTAGTCGGTCCGGGCCTCATCCGGTGAGCTGATACGGCCCACGGGCGGGGTGGTGGAGCGGCTCACCGTCCCACGGTACGGCGCGGCGAGTCGGCCCGCGCGCGGAGCGCGTCCCGCGGTGTCGAGCGGCGCAAAGCGGGAGAAGGACGCGATCGATAGGGTGGCGCACGTGTCGTACGTAGGTCCGGACTTCGACCCGCCCCGCCCGCCGCGCCGCTCCCGGCGCGGGCTGCTGACCGTGGCTGTCGCCGCGCTGGTGCCAGGTGCGTTGGCGGGGTGGCTCGTGTGGCAGTCGGTGGGAGACTCCGGCGGGGGTGGGACGGACGGGTCGGTGGCGCCGTCCCCGCGCGCGTCGTCGCCCTCGGCGAGCGAGCCCGCCTCGTCCAGCACCTCGCAGTCGAACGACGACAAAGGGCCCGGCAAACCGGACGCGTCGCCCTCCCCCTCGGGCTCGCGTCCCGCCGCCTCCGGACCCCTCAAGGGCAAAGTCGTCGTCATCGACCCGGGGCACAACCCCGGCAACTTCCAGCACACGGCCGAAATCAACCGCAAGGTCGATATCGGCACGAACGCGAAGGAGTGCGACACGACGGGCGCGTCCACCAATTCCGGCTATACGGAAGCCCGGTTCACTCTCGACGTCTCGCGCCGTCTGCGTACGCTGCTCGAAAAGCAGGGCGCCACGGTGAAGTTCACCCAGGACGGCGACCGGGCCTGGGGGCCGTGTGTCGACGAGCGGGCCCGGATCGGCAACAAGGCGGACGCGGACGCCGTGGTCTCGATCCACGCGGACGGCTCGGCGGCCGGCAACCGCGGCTTCCATGTGATCCTGCCTGGCTCGGTACACGCCGGTGACGCGGACACCCGCCCGATCGTCGCCCCGTCCCGCGAACTCGGTGAGCGCATCGCGGGCAACTTCGTCCGCGCCACCGGCAGCGCGCCCTCCAACTACATCGGCGACGGCACCGGCCTCGACGTACGCGCGGACCTCGGCGGTCTCAATCTGTCAACGGTTCCCAAGGTGTTCATCGAGTGCGGCAACATGCGCGACAGCAAGGACGCCGCGCTGCTGACCAGCGGCGCATGGAGGCAGAAGGCGGCGCAAGGAATCTCTGAGGGAATCGTGAGTTTCCTGCACGGGTAGTGATCGGCGCACGGATCCGGCCACACACCCGTGTCTGGCGGACGATAGTGTCATCCCTACGATGAGGGGGCCACCCCCGCGCTTCACACCGCGGCCAGACGGCGACATGGTGACAGCGACGCCTCCACCCAAGACGAGACGACGACTGATGAAGGACCTGAAGTGAATATCCGCTCTCTCACTCGAGGCGACGGCGTGGTGATCGGAGCAGCGGTGTTGCTGTTCATCGCCTCGTTCCTCGAGATCTACTCCGTCGAAGGGGCCGGCGACAGCGCCGACATCCCGAACGCCTGGGGCAGTGGCCCGCTCCTCCTGAGCGTCACCCTGGCCGGCATCATCGGCGCCGCGCTGATCGTCGTCGCCCGCGGCCTGCCGCAGGTGCCGAAGGTCGCCGGTCTCGACCTCGGCCAGTTCGGCATCGCCTTCACGGTGTTCGCCGCGTGGAGCGCACTCGGGAACATCTTCGACCCGATCGGCGGCCTGGACAACGTCGGCGGGAGCTCGGACGGCGGAATCGACGCCGGCACCGGCCTCATCCTCAGCCTGGTCGCCGCCCTCGTCCTCGCCGGCGCCGCCGTCGCCACCCCCCTCGTGCCGGCCCTCCAGGCCGCCCTCATCGGCGCCCCCAAGCCCGTCGCCCCCCAGCCGTACGGCGGTCAGCCGCAGGGTGGTTACGGCTACCCGGGCGCCCAGCAGCAGCCGGGGCAGCCCGCCTACGGCGGTCAGCCGCAGCCGGGTCAGCCGGGTCAGCCGTTCGGCGCTCAGCCGGGACAGCCGCAGCAGGCGCAGGCCCCGCAGGCGCAGCAGCCCGCCGGGGACTTCTCGCCGTTCTGGTTCGCCGTGCCGGTGCCGCGTCCGCTGTACGCGGAGGACGGCTCGCCGACGCCGATCGCCGAACTGGCTCCGGGCACCTGGTACTTGGCCGTCGAGCAGCGCGGCCCCGGCCTGGTGGCCCAGACGCAGGACGGCCGTCGCGGCGTACTGCAGGACACGAGCGGCATCCAGCGCGGCTGACGCGCCACGCGCCCGCACGGCCCCTCGCCCTTCCGGGCGAGGGGCCGTTGTCGTACAGTCACCCTCCCGGCTGACAGTCCGTCAGGAGGCACGCATGCGGCTCGGACTCGCCCTCGGCTACTGGGGACGCGGCCCCTCGGCGGACCACGTCTCCCTGGCACAGGAGGCGGAGCGGCTCGGCTACGACTCGGTGTGGACCGCCGAGTCCTGGGGCTCCGACGTCTTCACCCCGCTGACCTGGATCGCGGCCCGGACGTCCCGGATCAGGCTCGGCACGGCCGTCGCGCAGATGGCCGCACGCTCCCCCACCACGACCGCCATGCACGCGCTCACCCTCGACCATCTCTCCGGCGGGCGCATGATGCTCGGCCTCGGGTTGTCCGGCCCGCAGGTCGTCGAGGGCTGGTACGGGCGCCCGTTCCCGAAGTCGCCGCTCACCGCGACCCGGGAGTACGTCGATGTCGTGCGCCAAGTCCTCAGGCGCGAGGCGCCTGTCGAACTCGACGGGCGCTTCCACTCACTCCCGTACCGGGGCGCGGACGGTACGGGGCTGGGCAAGGCCCTCAAGTCCATCACGCATCCCCTGCGTTCCGATCTGCCGATCCTCCTCGGCGCCGAGGGCCCGAAGAACATCGCGCAGACGACCCGGATCGCGGACGGCTGGCTGCCGCTGTACTGGTCACCGCTGCGCCCCGATGTGTACGAGGCGTCACTGACCGACGTGCGCGAGGCCCGCGAGGGATCGAGCAAATGTCGCTTCCTCATCGCCCCCCTGGCCCAGGCCCGGGTCTGCGACGACGTCGCGGAAGGTCTGCTCCCGGTGAAGGCGATGCTCGGCTTCTACATCGGCGGCATGGGCCACGCCGCCCGCAACTTCCACGCCGACCTGATGGCCCGTATGGGCTTCGAGGAGGAGGCGCGCCGCATTCAACGCCTCTTCATGGACGGCCACCGCGAGGAGGCGGTCCTCGCCGTCCCCGACGCCTTCGCGGACGAGATCTCTCTCGTCGGACCGCGAGAACGGATCGCGGAGCGGCTGGAGTTGTGGCGGAAGGGGCCGGTGACCGACCTGCTGGTCCTGTCCTCCGACCCGCACACCCTCCGCGTCCTGGCCGAGCTCAACCAGGCCCCGGCCTGACGCCGCCCGTATCCGGGGCGGTTTCATCCCGGATTCAAGGGCTACTCGGCGGACATGAGCCCTCTTTATCGCAACAGCACCAACCAAGCGGGCAGGGTCATCGCGATCGTCGCCGACATCATGGCCGTCATCCTCGGGCTGTGGATCCTGATGTACCTGCTGGACGCGAACCGGGCGAACGACTTCGTGCAGTTCGTCCATGACGCGGCCCAATGGCTCGCCGGCTGGTCACACGACCTGTTCACCTTCGACGAGAGCTGGGCCCGCGTGGTCGCCGGGTACGGTCTGGCCGCCGTCGTGTACCTCTTCGTGGGGCACGCGGTCGCCAACCGTATGCACCGTCACTGAGCCGGGCACGAGGACAGCACCACGCGGGGACAGCGCTAACAGCACTCCGCGTCGAGCCCTCTCGGCAGCCGCTCCCCGCTGAACACCGCACAGGTGGCCTCGTCGCCGCCCAGTGCGGCGACGGCGAGGAGCAGCGAACCGGCGGTCCAGGTGGTCAGTTCCTCGGGCCAGACGGCCGGTTCGCCCTCGAAGACGTAGCCCGTCCAGTAGAGGCCGGTCCGCGGATCCCGCAGATGCTGGATCGACTGGAGGATGTCCAGGGCCCGGTCGGACTCGCCCACGGCCCAGAGGGCCAGGGCGAGTTCGGCGGACTCGCCCCCCGTGACCCACGGGTTGGGCACGACGCACCGTACGCCGAGTCCCGGGACCACGAAGCGGTCCCAGTCCCTCTCGATCCGTTCCTTCGCCTCGGCGTCCGTCAACGCCCCGCCCAGCACGGGGTAGTACCAGTCCATCGAGTAGCGGCGCTTGTCGAGGAACCGTTCGGGGTGGCGTCGTATCGCGTGCCGCAGCGCGCCCACCGCCAGCTCCCAGTCGGGTTGCGGCTCTTCGCGCTGCTCGGCGATGGCGAGCGCGCAGCGCAGGGCGTGGTGGACGGACGAACTCCCCGTCAGCAGCGCGTCCTTGACGTCGCTCCCGTCGTCCTCGCGCTTCCAGCCGATTTGTCCGCCGGGCTGCTGGAGCCGGAGCACGAACTCGATCGCCGCGTAGACGGTCGGCCACATGGCGTCGAGGAAGGTGTCGTCGCCGGTCGCCAGATAGTGGTGCCAGACCCCGACGGCGACGTACGCGCAGAAGTTGGTCTCCCGGCCGCGGTCGGTGACGTCGGCGGCGTCGCCGTCGGCGTACGCGGCGTACCAGGAGCCGTCCTCGTTCTGGTGCCGGGCCAGCCACACGTACGCGCGCTCGGCGGCCTCGTGTTCGCCGGCGGCGTCGAGCGCCATGGCGGCCTCGGTGTGGTCCCACGGGTCGAGATGGTGGCCGCGGAACCACGGTATGGCGCCGTCCGGGCGCTGGACGGCGAGGATGCCCCGGATGGTCTCGGCGGCCTGGTCCGCCGTGAGCACCCCGGCCAGGACGAGGTGTTCGGTCCGGGGCGTCGTCACAGGGCGTCCACCGAGGCGGTCTCGACGGGCAGGTGCGGCTTCGTCGCGTACGCCACGAAGCTCTTGCCGATCAGCGGGTTCAGCGCCTGCTCGGCGACCCGGGTGGCGAGCGGCTTCTTCATGATGTCCCAGACCAGCAGCTTGTGGTACGCCCGCACCGGCAGCGCCTTGTCGTTGTCGACGCCGAACGCGCACTTCAGCCACCAGTAGGGGCTGTGCAGGGCGTGGGCGTGATGCGTGCCGTACGGCTTCAGCCCCGCCTCGCGCATCCTGCCGAGCAGTTCCTCGCCCTTGTAGATGCGGATGTGGCCGCCCTCGACCTCGTGGTACGCGTCGGACAGCGCCCAGCAGACCTTCTCGGGGCCGTAGCGCGGGACCGTGACCGCGATGCGTCCGCCTGGCTTGAGCACCCGCACCATCTCGGCGAGTACGCCCTTGTCGTCGGGGATGTGCTCCATGACCTCGGAGATGATCACGACGTCGAAGGACTCGTCGGGGAAAGGGAGTTGGAGCGCGTCGCCCTCCATGGCGGTGGCGGTGGCGCCCTCGGGGGCCTCACCCGCCTCCTTCATCGCGGCGAACCACTTGGCGACCTCGCGGATCTCCTCGCCGTTCTGGTCCAGCGCCACGACGTGCGCCCCGCGCCGGTAGCACTCGAACGCGTGCCGGCCGGCCCCGCATCCGAGGTCCAGCACGCGGTCGCCCGGGGCGAGCGGGAACCGGGAGAAGTCGACGGTCAGCACGTGGCCCTGCTTTCGCGATAGGTGTCTGCCGGGACCGCGGAGCGGCCGGGATCCTGGTCCGTGACGGGGGTCTCATCGCTCGGGCCGAGCCGAGGGCGGGGGAGGCCGGTGCGCGCCGCGGAGCGGCCGATCGCCTCACGGTATCTGGCGACGGTGCCTTCGGCGGCCCGGGCCCAGGTGAACCGCGCCAGCACCCGCGCGCGCCCGGCGGCGCCGAGCCGCACCCGCAGCTCGCGGTCACCGAGCACTCTGCTCAGCGCTGCGGCCAACGCCCCGGCATCGCCGGGCGGGACCGCCAGACACGTCTCGCCGTCCGTCCCCGCGACCTCAGGGATCGCCCCACCGGTCGTGGCCACGAGCGGTGTCCCGGTCGCCATCGCCTCGGCGGCGGGCAGCGAGAACCCTTCGTACAGGGACGGCACGCAGGCGACTTCGGCGGACCGTACGAGGTCCACCAGCTCCGCGTCGGTGATGCCTTTGACGAACTCGACGGCGCCTTCGAGCCCGTACCGCTCGATCGCCTGGGCGACCGGTCCGTCCTTCGCGCGTTTGCCGACGACGACGAGGTGGGCGGCCGGGTGCTCGGTGCGCACCTTGGCGAGTGCCTCGACGAGGAAGACGAGTCCCTTCAGGGGCACGTCCGCGCTGGAGGTCGTGACGATCCGCCCCGGAACCTGCGGCACGGACGGATCCGGCGAGAAGAGGTCGGTGTCGGCGCCGATGTGCACGACGTGCACGCGGTCGTCGCGTACGCCGAGGTGGTCGACGATCTCCTGGCGGGAGGTGCCGGAGACGGTGAGTATGGAGGGGAGGCGGCGCGCGACCCGCTTCTGCATGCGCGTGAACGCGTACCAGCGGCGTACGGAGGCCCGGCGGCGCCTGCCCTTCGCCGCGTCGAGCTCCAACTGCCGGTCCACGGTGATGGGGTGGTGGACCGTCGTGACGAGCGGCGCGCCCACGTCGCCCAGCAGGCCGTAGCCGAGTGTCTGGTTGTCGTGCACGACGTCGAACTCACCGCGGCGGGCGCGGAGATGGCGCCGGGCGCGCAGTGAGAAGGTCAGTGGCTCGGGGAAGCCGCCGGTCCACATCGTGCCGACCTCGAGGGCGTCGATCCAGTCGCGGAACTCGCCGGGCCTCGGGGTGCGAAAGGGGTCCGGGTGGCGGTACAGGTCGAGGCTGGGCAGCTCGGTGAGGCTCAGCCCGTCGAGTCCGTCGCCCTCGTCGAGCACGGGGTAGGGCTGGGATCCGATGACCTCGACCTGGTGGCCGAGGCGGGCGAGCTCGCGCGAGAGGTGCCGTACGTAGACGCCCTGGCCGCCGCAGAAAGGGTTCCCTTTGTAGGTGAGGAGCGCGATGCGCAGTGGTCGGTCGCCGTCTTCGACCGAGCCCTCCTCGGGGCCCGCCTCCATGGCCTCAGCGGTCACTCCAGGCACCCCTTCTTCCAGCACTTTCCCGGGAGATTACTTCGGGACGCTAACCTAGAACAAGTTTCAGACTTGATCGTTCAGAGGGTCTGAATCTACCGGCAGGTAGCCCTCCTGTGAGCGGTGGATCAGGTGATTCACGCCACGGCAAGGCCCTACTCTGCTGTCGCTCGCCCACCCCTCCCCATCGACCCGCCCTCACGAACGTCACGGAACGGGACACATGCCTGCGGAAGCCAAGACTGCGGCCGAAACTGCGGCGAAGGACGCGCCCCCTGCGGCACGAGCCGTGCAGCCGGCCTCCCCGCCGCTGACCGAGCGTCAGGAGGCCCGGCGGCGGCGCATCCTGCACGCGAGCGCGCAACTGGCCAGCCGGGGCGGGTTCGACGCGGTGCAGATGCGTGAGGTCGCGGAGTCCTCGCAGGTGGCGCTCGGCACGCTGTACCGGTACTTCCCGTCGAAGGTGCATCTGCTGGTCGCCACGATGCAGGACCAGCTCGCGCACATGCACGGCACCCTGCGCAAGAAGCCGCCGGCCGGTGACACGGCGGCGGAGCGCGTCGCCGAGACCCTGATGCGGGCCTTCCGCGCCCTCCAGCGGGAGCCGCACCTCGCCGACGCCATGGTCCGCGCCCTGACGTTCGCGGACCGCAGCGTCAGCCCGGAGGTGGACCAGGTCTCCCGTCAGACCACGGCGATCATCCTGGACGCGATGGGCCTGGACGACCCCACCCCGGCCCAGCTCTCCGCGGTCCGCGTCATCGAACACACCTGGCACTCGGCCCTCATCACCTGGCTCTCCGGCCGCGCCTCCATCGCCCAGGTCAAGATCGACATCGAGACGGTGTGCCGCTTGATCGATCCGACGGAGGTCAGGGGGCCGGAGTAGCGCTGCCGGACGCCCCGCAGTTGCGTCTCACCCCGTAGAACCCCAAAAGGTTGGCCCCACCCTGACCCGCGGCGAGTTCAGGTGCCTCCTCCTCGGTCACCGTCCCCGCGAGTACGGTCAGCTCCCAGTCCCCCTTCTCCAGAAACCAGCCGTCACCTGTCTTCTCCGCTTGGTGCCACTGCTCTTTCCACTGCCGGTCCTTCAGTTCGGCGACAACCTCGGCGGCGGCCTCGCGGTCCGGCGCGGTGTCGAGCCGGACAGCGCCGACCACCGCGCATGCGGCCGGGCGAATACCACCGAAGGTGCTGTCGCCGAACTTCACCCGGCCGAAGTTCCCCGCGGCGGCCCCGGCACGGACGTCGCCCCGCACCGCCTTCCGGCTCGCCACGGCCTTGCGCGCCTTGCGGGCTTCGCCCGCCGAGCTCTCCGCCGACCGCGACGGCTCGGCCGTATCACCGCCACCGCACCCCCCAAGCACCATGACCGCCGTGACGGCAACCGCCGCCCTCCCCACCCCGCGCATAGCTCTGCCCCTCGCGCTTTCGTTGTGAGGTAGGAGTGTCGCATGGGGCCTGTCACTCCTCGGGCGGGAACACCACCTCTCCCGACCCCAGCAAGGTGATCACGATGGCCTCCACCGGGCAGCCCTCCGCCGCCTCCAGGGTCTTCTCGTTGGCGTCGGTCTCCGGGTCGACGGGGTGGGCCTGCCTGGAGGAGTCGAGGCGGAAGGCGTTCGGGGCCTGGTTGACGCACTGGGACGAACCGATGCAGACAGAGCGGTCGACCTCGATGTGCCAGCGGTCACCCATGCCTACGCCTCCCAGCCGGCGGGCAGGTGGATCATCTTGTGCTCCAGGTACTCGCCGTATCCCTCGGGGCCGAACTCCCGCCCCAGGCCCGAGTTCTTGTAGCCGCCGAAGGGGCCGAGCATGTCCAGGCTGAAGGTGTTGACGGAGTACGTTCCGGTGCGCACCCGGCGGGCCACGTCGATGCCGTGCGCCACGTCCGCCGTCCAGACGCTGCCGCTCAGGCCGTAGTCGGAGTCGTTCGCGATCTTCAGCGCCTCGTCTTCGTCGCCGTACGGCAGCAGACAGATCACCGGGCCGAAGATCTCCTCGCGGGCGATCCGCATGGAGTTGTCGACGTCGCCGAAGAGCGTCGGCTCGACGTACCAGCCGCGGTCGAGTCCGGCCGGACGGCCCCCGCCGGTAAGGACTTTCGCGCCTTCCTCCTGGCCGATGCGGATGTAGTCGAGGTTGCGCTGCTGCTGCCGACGGGCCACCAGCGGGCCCACCTGGGTCGCCGGGTCCAGCGGGTCGCCCACCACCAGCGCGCCCGCCGCCGTCGCGAACGCGTCCGCGAACTCGTCGTAGCGCGAGCGCGGCAGCAGGATGCGGGTCTGGGCGACACACGCCTGGCCGTTGTTCATCCAGGCCGCCGAGACGATGCCCGGCACGGACGTCTCGAGGTCGGCGTCCGGGAGCACCACGGCCGCCGACTTGCCGCCCAGTTCCAAGGTCACCCGGGTGAGATTGCGGGAGGCGACCTCCATCACGCGCTTGCCGGCCGCCACCGAGCCCGTGAAGGACACCTTGTCGACGCCGGGATGCCCGACGAGGTACTCGCTCACCTCGCGGTCGGCCGGCAGGATCGACAGCACGCCCTCCGGCAGTCCCGCCTCCTTCGCGATCTCGCCGAGGATGTACGCGTCCAGGGGCGACTCGGGCGACGGTTTGAGGACGACCGCGCAGCCGGCGAGCAGCGCGGGGGCGAGCTTGGCCGCCGCCACGAACTGCGGGACGTTCCAGGGGGCCACGGCCGCGACGACACCCACGGGTTCACGCCGGACGAGGATGCGCCCGAGCACTCCGTCGCGGGTCTCCTCGTACGTGTAGTCCCGCGCGACCGTGATCGCCGCGTCCCACACCATCATCGCGCCGAGCGCCTGCGCGAGGACGCTCCAGGAGTACGGCGACCCGTTCTCGGAGGAGATGACGCGGGCGATCTCCTCGTGGCGTACGGCGATCGCGTCCTTGATCCGGGTGACGACCTCGATCCGCTCGTCGAGGGTCATACGCGGCCAGGGGCCCTCGTCGAACGCCGTGCGCGCGGCCGCGACGGCCCGGTCCACGTCGGCCGTCGAGGCGTGCGGCACCCGCCCGATGACGTCCTCCGTGTGCGGCGAGATCACCTCGATGACGTCCTTGCCCAGGGGGTCCGTCAACTCCCCGCCGATGAACAGCTGTCCGTGTTCCACGAGCTCGGTCATGAGCGACTGCCTCCTGGGAGCCGGGCGTTCCCACTTCCTGACACTGTTTCAGATACGTACGGGGAACTGATACCAGTTCTAGTTATAGTGAGCAATGGCCATGCGCCATGGGCCACAGCGCCGTGCGCCATGCGTACCGCGCACGCGCCACGCGCCCGGAGGTGCCCGCGCCCGCGGGCGGGATGGGGAATCCATGACACAGGTGACCGACCACGGCGGAGGCGTCCGG
The DNA here is from genome assembly GCF_005786655.1 of Streptomyces montanus. Classification (NCBI taxonomy): domain Bacteria; kingdom Bacillati; phylum Actinomycetota; class Actinomycetes; order Kitasatosporales; family Streptomycetaceae; genus Streptomyces; species Streptomyces montanus. Next base: position 75,042 of record NZ_VBZC01000004.1, on the reverse strand, counting down.
TCTCTCAAGGTCCCCATCCCGGACAATCCGCTCGGGCACACCCTCGTCCATCTCCTCGACACCGACCGCGGTCCGGTTCTCATCGACACGGGATGGGACGACCCCGAATCCTGGGACACGTTGGGCAATGGCCTGGAGGCGTGCGGCACTTCGGTCGCGGAGATCCATGGCGTGGTCATCACCCACCACCATCCCGACCACCACGGCCTGTCCGGCAAGGTCCGTGAGGCCTCCGGCGCGTGGATCGCGATGCACGCCGCCGACGCCTCGATCGTGCGCCGCAGCCGCGAGACCCGGCAGGAGCGCTGGTACGGCTACATGGCCGAGAAGCTCCGGGCCGCCGGCGCTCCCGACGCGCACGTGGCGCCACTGCTCGCGGCCCGCGCATCGGGCCGGACGCGGACGATGCCGGGCCTGAACTCCGCCCTCCCCGACCGCGAGATCGTCCCCGGCGAACTCCTCGACCTCGCGGGCCGTCGCCTCCGCGCTATCTGGACGCCGGGTCACACACCGGGCCATGTCTGCCTCCATCTGGAGGAAGAGCATCCGGCGCAACTCCCCGGCAGCGGCCGCCTGTTCTCGGGCGACCACCTCCTCCCCGAGATCACGCCGCACATCGGCCTGTACGAGGACCCGGACGACGCCACCGTCACCGACCCGCTCGGCGACTACCTCGACTCCCTGGAGCGGGTCGGACGCCTGGCCCCCGCCGAGGTCCTCCCGGCGCATCAGCATCCCTTCACCGACGCGCCGTCCCGCGTACGGGAGTTGCTCGCCCATCACGAGGCCCGGCTGACCGGGCTCCTCTCCCTCCTCACCACCGCGCTCACGCCCTGGCAGCTCGCCGAACGCATGGAGTGGAACCGGCCCTGGGAGCAGATCCCCTACGGCTCACGGAACATCGCGGTCTCGGAGGCCGAGGCCCATCTGCGACGGCTGGTGAAGCTGGGGCGTGCGGAGGCGGTGACGGGGAGCGATCCGGTGACTTACAGAGCCGTGTCCGCCTGATCACCATCCGCCTGATCACCATCCGGCTGATCGCCATCCACGTGATCAACGTCCGCGTGATCGCCGCATCCGTGATCGCCGTCTCCGTGATCGCCGCCGGAGTGGCTACTTCGTCCCGCACAGTGCGTGGCCGACGAGTTGTGCCGTCGCCCGGTCCTGGCGGTCCTGCTGCTCCTGGCCGGGCCGCCAGGTGGTCGTGGAGGTGGCAACGGCGCGGCGGCCGTCGGGGGTGGCGCCGGCTTCGGAGATGAAGCCGGGCATGGTGCCGCCGTGGTACCAGATCCCGTCGTCACATCCGTCGACCGGGCGCCAGTAGATGCCGAGGCCGTACCGGGCGCCGGGCTCGACGTCCCACTTGTCCTTGGCCTCCACGGTCTCCTTCATCCGGGCCAGTTGGGCGGGACGCAGCAGCCGTCCGCCCAGCAGGGCGCGGAAGAACGTGTTCACGTCGGTCGTCGTGCTGATGAGAGGGGCGTCGGGCATGGGGACGAACACGGAGGTGTCCGTCAGCTTCTTGTGTGCGGGGAACTGGGTGTAAGCGGTGGCCCGGGGCCGGGGAACGTAGGCCGAGCTGCCCGCCACGATGGTGTGGCGCAGGCCGAGCGGGGCGATGATGCGGTCGTCGATCTCCTCGGCCAGGGAACGGCCCGTGATCTTCTCGATGATCATCTCGGCCAGCAGGTAGTTGGTGTTGGAGTATCCCCAGCGCGTCTCGCCCTCCGGATCACTGGGATCGGGAGCCATTGCGGCGGGTTCTTCATCGCCAGGGCGACCAGTTCCTCCGGCCGATAGGCGTGGAACCGCTCCTCCTGGAACTTCTCGGGCGTGAACTGCCGTACCCACGGCAGGTGTTCGTCGTAGTCGTTCAGGCCGCTGGTCTGCCGCAGCAGGTTCGCCACGGTGATCCTGCTGCCGTCGTTGCCGTTGCCGTGCACCACGCCGGGCAGCAGGCGTTCCACCGTGTCGTCCAGTTCGAGTTTGCCCTCTTCCACCAGTTGCAGGGCGACCGTGGCGGTGAAGGGCTTCGTGATGCTGCCGATGCGGTAGTACGCGTTCCAGGGGACCGGCCCGCCGGTCTTGAGATCCGCCGTACCGGAGCGGGCGGCCATCCGGCCGTCGGCGGTCCGCACCTGGGCGAGCACGCCGGTGGCGCCGGCTGCCCAGACCGCGTCGGCGTCACGCTGGAGCACGGCCCGGCCGTACCCCTCCGCGGCAACGGGATCGGCGGCCGGCCCCTGACCCACGCCGTCCGACGCGCCGAGTAACGCGAACGCGACCGCCACCGCCGTCCCGCACGTCATCAGAGCCTTCGCTCTCGTACGCACCATGAAAACTCTCCGTCGGAGTCGAATGATCGACCACCACGCTGGCGTGGAATGGAGAGGGCCGCCATGACGACAGCCCCCGGACGCGAGGTCGGGACAACCCGAACCCATGGCCGACACTCACTACGGTGTGACCACGGAAAATCGCGTGAGGCTCCGGCCGAGGAACTGATACGCATCACCCATGGACCCACTCGATCAGTTGCTCGCCGAGCGCGCCTGTGAACGCGTCATCCTGGACTTCGTCCACCGCCTCGATCTCGGTGAACCCACCACGGTGGCCGAGCTGTTCACGGAGGACGGCACCTGGGAGTGGCCCGAGGGCGAGCGGCTCGTCGAGGGGCGGGACGCCCTGCGGACGTACTTCGGTTCGCGCCCCGCGGACCGCCTCTCCCGACGCATGATGGCCAACGTCCTCGTCACCGTGGACTCGCCGGCCACGGCCACGGCCACCTCGTACTTCGCGACGTACCGCGTCGACGGCCACACCGGCGGCATCACCCCGGCCCGGGCCCCGGTGCAGGTCGGAAACTACGAGGACACGTTCCGCAGAGTCGGCGACACCTGGCTGCTCGCCTCCCGGACCCTCCACCTGCCCTTCGGAGGGCCGACGCCCCGTCAGTGAGCGGACTTCAGCAGCGTACGGATCAAGTCCTCGGCGGCGCTCAGGAGTTCGACCTCGCGTCGGCTCATCGTCGGGTTGGCCGCGCGGCGCGCTCTCGCCGGTGCGAGGCCTCCGCGCCGGTCGTCCGTCAGGAGGGACGGATCGGGGCAGCCGTCGAGCAGGGCGGTCAGGATGTCGTGGGCCAGCGGTGCGCGAGGGTCGTCGTCGGTGTCCGTGGCGACCTGGGCCAGGATCACGGCGGACACTCCCCAGTCGAGGCCGGGTGGGCCCTCCTCCGTGTTGTCCCAGTCGATCACCGCGGGGCCATCCGGCGTGAGGATCACGTTCTCCGGGTGCAGATCGAGGTGCAGGACGCGGGTGGCGGGGTCGGCCGAGCGGCGGCGGGGCGGGATCGTGTGCAGGCGGATCAGCAGCCGCGCGAGCGTCGTTCCTGCCTCCCGGGCGTCGAGTTCGCCCGCGGCCGCCGCCCCGATCATGGTCGGACCGGACAGCCGCTCCATCACCAGGTCCGAGCGGGTCGTCGCCCTCGCCTTCGGCGCCGGGTAGCCGTGTCCTCGTACGTACTCCATGACGGCCGCCTCGGCCGGCGCGTCCCCGTGGCCGTCGCGGTAGCGGCGCAGCACCCACGCCTCGTCGTCGAGCGCGTACACATCCGCGGTGCGGCCGGAGCCGAGCAGGCGGCCCGGCCGTGGGTGACCTCGCATGCGCCGAAGTTACCGGGCCCGGTGAGCCGGGGCAGCCGGGGCCGGCCGCAGGACCGGACCTCAGCGTCTTGCTACGGGCCGGTACAGTGAGGAGGTCGTCATCACACTCGTACGGGGGGAAGCCGGTGCAAATCCGGCGCTGACCCGCAACCGTGAATCGCCCTCAGCCTTCAGCCAGCAGGCATCAGCGAGTGGGCGGTGAGCCGGAATGCCCCGTGTGGAATGTGACCGGCTCGCGTCACCGCAGACCGCCGGTGACCGGCACCGTCGAGGCATACGGGGCCGAGCCGCCCGGGGCTCTGGGCTGCCCGGCTCGCCGTGAGCACAGAGAGGCACCCGCCGATCATGATCGTTCGCCGCAGCGCCGCCTTACTGGCCGCCACCGCCGTGATCGGTACGGTGTGCGCGCCGGCCGCCTTCGCCGACGAATCCCCCTCCCCGTCCGCGTCTCAGGCGTTCCCTTCCGGTCTGTTCGGCAGCACCGACCCGACGTACGACGGAGTCTGGCGGCAGTCGCTCGCGCTGCTGGCCCAGCACACCGTGGGCGTGAAGCCCGCCGCGGAGGCCGTCGACTGGCTCACGGGTCAGCAGTGCGCGAACGGGGCGTTCGCGCCGTACCGCGCCGACGCGAGCGCGCGGTGCGACACCAAGACGAAGATCGACACGAACAGCACGGCCGCCGCGGTGCAGGCCCTGGAGGCGCTCGGCGGGCACCGCTCGGTTACCGGCGACGCCGTGAAGTGGCTGAAGTCCGTGCAGAACGAGGACGGCGGCTGGGGGTACGCCCCGGGCGGGGCCAGCGACGCGAACTCGACGTCCGTGGTGATCGGCGCCCTAAAAGCCGCGGACATCGACCCCGGTGACGTGCCGTCGAAGGACGAGAAGACACCGTACGACGCCCTGCTCGCGCTCTCCGTCCCGTGCGACGAGGACGGCGGCGGCGCCTTCGCCTTCCAGCCGGACAAGAAGGGCCGGCTCGCCGCGAATGCCGACGCCACGGCGGCAGGGGTGCTCGGCTCGCTCGGCCAGGGGCTGGTGACACAGACAGGGGACAAAGCCGGGGACGACGCGTCGAGGGGCTCCGCTGCGAAGGGCTCCAAGTGCGAGCGCGGGGACTCCTTCACGCGTCAGGACGCGGCAGCGAACGGTGCCGCCCACCTCACCGGTGCCCTCGCCAAGAACGGCTATCTGAAGTCCGCGCTCGCCGGCGCCGAGGACCAGCCCGACCACGGCACCACCGCCGACGCGGTCGTCGCGCTCGCCGCCGCGGGCCGTACGTCCGAGACCGGGAAGCCGCTCGCCTGGCTGGAGAAGAACTCCGGTACCTGGGCGGCGAAGAGCGGCCCGGCCGCGTACGCACAGCTGATCTTCGCGGCACACGCGACCGGTACGGACCCACGCGACTTCGGCGGCGCGGACCTGGTCAAGCAGCTCGGGGCGACCGGGCCGGCCCCCGGCCAGGACTCCGACGACTCCGCCGGGCCGGCCGACGAGAACAAGAAGAAGCAGAACGACGAGGACGGCGGGGTCAGCCTCTGGTGGATCATCGGGGTCGGCCTGGTCGGCGGCATCGGCGTCGGGTTCCTGATCAGCGGCCGCAACAAGAAGCAGCAGCCGTGACCCGCAAGGTCCTGGTGGTCCTCGGTCTCATGCTCGCCGTGCTCGGTACGGCGGCGGGGCCGACGCAGGCGGACGCGGCCGGCTACCGGTACTGGTCCTACTGGGAGTTCGACGGCGGCAAGTGGGTGTACGCGACCCAGGGGCCGTCGATCGCGCGGCCCTCGAACGGTGACGTTCAGGGGTTCCGGTTCTCGGTGAGCGAGGACTCGCAGGACTCCGCGAAGCCGCGCGGGAGCGCGGACTTCGCGACGATCTGCGAGCGGACTCCCGCGCGGGACGGTGCGAAACGGGTCGCCCTCGTCCTCGACTTCGGCACCGCCGCGGACGCGCCGTCCGGCGAGACGCCGCCTCGCCCGCGTACGGCCTGTGCCCGTGTCCCGGACGACGCCACGGCGGCGGACGCGCTCGCCGCGGTCGCGAAGCCGCTGCGCTACGACACCAACGCCCTGCTCTGCGCCATCTCGGGCTACCCGCACGCCGGTTGCGGCGAGCAGGTCTCGGCCACCAAGCCGACGGCTTCCGCCTCGCCCAGGGGTGAGCGCGAGTCCGAGGGGCGTGCGGCCCGTGATCAAGGGCCGTCCCTGGGGCCGGCCGCGGGCGTCGCGGCCGTGGCGGTACTGGGCGCTGCCGTGATCTGGCAGACGCGCCGGCGGCGCGGCTGACGGGCGGGCGGGCGTCGATGAGCAAGGCCCAGTCGGTCCGCAACGAGCAGCCGCCCCGAACCGCCCGGCGACAGCTGCGCGCCCCCGTGAGCACCCGCTCCAACGCCCTCCACCCGGGCGCGTGGTGGCTCTGGGCCCTAGGCCTCGGAACCGCTGCCTCCCGTACCACGAACCCCCTCCTCCTCGCGCTCCTCATCGGCGTGGCCGGATATGTGGTGGCGGCCCGTCGCACCGAAGCCCCCTGGTCCCGCTCGTACGGCGCCTTCGTCAAACTCGCGCTCGCCGTACTCGCCATCCGAGTCGTCTTCGCCGTCCTCCTCGGCTCGCCCATCCCCGGCACCCACACCCTGGTCACGCTGCCCGAACTCCCCCTCCCCCACTGGGCGCAGGGCATCCGAGTCGGCGGCCGGGTCACCGCGGAAGGCCTGGTCTTCGCCCTCTACGACGGCCTGAAACTGGCCACGCTCCTCGTCTGCGTCGGCGCGGCGAACGCGCTCGCCAACCCGGCTCGGCTCCTCAAATCCCTCCCGGGCGCCTTGTACGAGGCGGGAGTCGCCGTCGTCGTCGCGCTCACCTTCGCGCCGAACCTGATCGCGGACGTACAGCGTCTGCGTGCCGCACGCCGTCTGCGCGGCCGTCCCGACAGCGGGATGCGCGGACTGCTCCAGGTCGGACTCCCGGTCCTGGAGGGCGCGTTGGAGCGTTCCGTCGCGCTGGCGGCGGCGATGGACGCGCGCGGATACGGCCGCACCGCCGAGGTGGCGCCCGCGATCCGCCGCACCACCGCCGCCCTGACCCTCGGTGGCCTGGTCGGTGTCTGCGCGGGAACGTACGGACTGCTCACGGCGGAGGGCGGCGGTGAGGGCGGCGGTTACGGCCTGCCCGTCCTTCTGGCCGGACTCGGCGCGGCCCTCGCCGGGCTGTGGCTCGGTGGCCGCCGCTCGCTGCGCACGCGCTACCGGCCGGACGTGTGGGGCGTCCGTGCGTGGCTGGTCGCAGCGTCCGGCGCGGGGGTCGCGGCGCTGCTGATCCTCTACGCCTCGTACGACTCCGCCGCCCTGCATCCCGGCGTCGTCCCCCTGACGTCCCCGACCCTCCCTCTGTGGCCGGCCGCCGCGATCCTGCTCGGCCTCGTCCCTTCCTTCGTCGCCCCTGCCCCCGCCGCCCCTACTTCCTCCAAGGAGCTCTCGTGATCCGCTTCGAGGATGTCTCCGTGACGTACGACGGGGCGGCCGGGCCGACCGTCCAGGGTATCGATCTCACCGTCCCCGAAGGGGAGTTGGTACTGCTCGTCGGTCCGTCCGGGGTCGGGAAGTCGACGGTGCTGGGCGCGGTGAGCGGGCTGGTTCCGCACTTCACGGGCGGCACCCTGCGCGGCCGGGTGACGGTGGCCGGCCGGGACACACGCACGCACAAGCCGCGCGAACTCGCCGACGTGGTCGGCACGGTGGGGCAGGACCCGCTCGCGCACTTCGTCACGGACACGGTGGAGGACGAACTCGCGTACGGCATGGAGTCGTTGGGCCTGGCGCCGGACGTGATGCGCCGCCGCGTCGAGGAGACCCTCGACCTGCTCGGCCTGGCGGACCTCCGCGAGCGCCCGATCGCCACGCTGTCGGGCGGTCAGCGGCAGCGGGTGGCGATCGGTTCGGTCCTCACCCCGCACCCGAGGGTCCTGGTCCTCGACGAGCCGACTTCGGCGCTCGACCCGGCCGCCGCGGAGGAGGTTCTCGCCGTCCTCCAGCGCCTCGTCCACGACCTCGGCACCACGGTCCTGATGGCCGAACACCGCCTCGAACGGGTCATCCAGTACGCGGACCAGGTCGCACTTCTCCCCTCCCCGGGCGCCCCACTCGTACTCGGCACGCCGTCCGAGGTCATGGCCGTCTCGCCGGTGTACCCGCCGGTGGTGGCCCTGGGCCGGCTCGCCGAGTGGTCCCCGCTGCCGCTGACGGTGCGCGACGCACGCCGGAGGGCGGGGGCGCTGCGGGAACGGCTGGAGGGGATGGCGTACGAGGACGTCGGCGCGGACGCGCGCACGAGCACGGGCGCAACACCCCCGTCTCCCGCACCCCGCCCCGTGCCGCACCGCTCCCGCCTCTTCCGCAAGCGCGACACCCCAACTTCCCCTTCGGCACGGGTAGTTGCCGCGGTCGACAATCTCACCGTCCGCCGCGGCCGTGTCGAGGCGCTCCACGACGTCACCCTGACCGTGGCCCCCGGCGAGACCATCGCGCTCATGGGCCGCAACGGCGCCGGAAAGTCCACGCTGCTCAGCGCGCTCGTCGGGCTGGTCGAACCGGCGGCGGGATCCGTACGGGTCGGCGGGGCCGTACCGCACCGGACGGCACCCCGTGACCTCGTGCGCCGGGTCGGCCTCGTACCGCAGGAGCCCCGCGACCTGCTGTACGCGGACACAGTTGCCGCCGAGTGCGCGGCCGCCGACAGCGACGCGGGCGCGGAGCCGGGCACATGCCGCACCTTGGTGTCCGAACTGCTCCCCGGGATCGCGGACGGCACCCACCCCCGCGACCTCTCGGAGGGCCAACGACTCGCCCTGGCCCTGGCGGTCGTCCTGACCGCCCGCCCTCCGCTGCTCCTCCTGGACGAGCCGACCCGCGGCCTCGACTACGCGGCAAAGTCGCGCCTGGTCACGGTCCTGCGCGAACTGGCGTCCCAGGGGCGCGCGATCGTCCTGGCCACCCACGACGTGGAACTGGCAGCCGAACTCTCCCACCGCGTCGTCATCCTCGCCGACGGCGAACCCGTGGCCGACGGCCCGACCGGCGAGGTCGTCGTCGCGTCCCCGTCCTTCGCCCCGCAGATCGCCAAGATCCTGGCCCCGCAGAAGTGGCTGACGGTCACACAGATACGAGCCGCTCTGCACGCAATCGACCAGGAGACGGAGAAATGACCCAGGCCCAAGCCCGCCCCATCCGCCTGGGCCCCCGTTCCCTCACCGCCCTCGCCCTGGTCAGCGCCATCGGCCTGGCCGCCTTCACCTGGCCCCTCTTCGCCGGCCCCACCTCGCAGGTCAGCGCCCATGCCCAGGACGCACCCTGGCTCTTCGCCGGGCTGCTCGTGCTCCTGGTCGGGGTCGTCGGTGCGGCGATCTCCGAGTCGGGGATCGGGGCGAAGGCCGTGGCCATGCTCGGGGTGCTGGCGGCGACCGGGGCCGCGTTGCGGCCGATCGGGGCCGGGACGGCCGGGATCGAGCCGATGTTCTTCCTCATGGTGCTGAGCGGCAGAGTTCTCGGCCCCGGCTTCGGGTTCGTGCTCGGGGCGGTCACCATGTTCGCGTCCGCGCTGCTCACGGGCGGAGTCGGGCCGTGGATGCCGTTCCAGATGCTCAGCATGGGGTGGTTCGCGATGGGCGCGGGCCTGCTCCCCGGCCCTGACAGGCTGCGCGGCCGCGGGGAGTTGCTCATGCTCGCCGCGTACGGCGCCGTCGCGGCCTTCGCGTACGGCACGCTCATGAACCTGGCCGGCTGGCCCTTCATGGACGCGCTGACGTCGAGCGCCGCCTTCGACCCGCACGACGGCATCGACGCCAACCTCGCCCGCTTCCTGGCGTACTGCCTTGCCACCTCACTCGGTTGGGACCTCGGACGGGCGGCGGTCACGGTCGCCCTGACCCTCACCCTGGGCGCAACCGTCCTCAAGGCCCTACGCCGAGCCACCCGCCGGGCGGCCTTCGAGACCGCGGTCACCTTCGAGGCCCCGCTCGGTGCGGAGCCCGTTCCCCCGAGGCCGGTAGGCGGTGGCCAGTAAGGAGACGGTGACCTGGTGTGGCAGGAGGCCGTCATCGTCCAGGTCCGCACGGTTCAGGTGGCGTGCGCTCGGCGTCATCCCCACCAGGTCGAGGGCCTCCAGCCTGGTCAGGGACGTGGCGTACTCGACCTGCTCGGTGTCGGCGGCCTCGAAGAAGGGGGCCAACGCCTGGTGCAGGCGCTGCTCCTTGGCCGGGTCGATCGTGACCATCGCAGGCACCTGGCCGCGCAGCTCGGCCAGGTGCCGCCCGGTAGGACGCACCACGACCAGCCGGCCGGTCGGGCGCAACACCCGGTGGAACTCCGATGGGTTGCGCGGGGCGAACACGTCCAGCACGACGTCGGCCACCCCGTCGGCCAGCGGGAAGGGACGGAAGACGTCCCAGGTCGCCGCGGCGGCTCGCTCATGGGCGCGGGCCGCTGAGCGCAGAGCGCGCACCGAGGTGTCCAGGCCCAGGCCACGTGCGCCGGGCCGCTGGTCGAGTACGCCGGCCAGGTAGTAGCCCGTGCCGCAACCGACGTCCACGACCGCGCCCTGCTCGGGCACGGTGTCGGCCGCCAGGCGGGCCACGGCCTGGCGGATGGGCTCGTACCTGCCGGTGGACAGGAACCGGTCCCGGGCTCGGGCCATGTCCGCGTCGTCGCCGCTGGTGGCGCGGGTGCCCGTCAGGAGGCTGACGTAGCCATGGCGGGCGATGTCGAAGGTGTGGCCCGCCGGGCAGCGCAGTGCGCCGCGGTCGGGGTGGAGACGGGTGCGGCACATCGGGCAGCGCAGCAGGTCGAGGAACTGTTCGAGGGCAGGGGGAAGCAACACGGGCACGAGGCACTCCGGGCAACGATGAAGGGAAGGGACCGTGCCTGCACGCGCTCAGGAAGTCGCCGCCCCGGGAAGGGACGGGCCCGGCGCCCGGCCGCCTCGGTACGGGCAGCGCCGGGAGCGAGGTTCACGCGGCAGGCACACCAAGGAGGGCGACGCCGTCCGGCATCGCCCTCATTGCCTCCTGATCACAGGAAGCAGCAGTGCGGGGTGCTCATGAATGCCACGCCACGATTCTACAGCCGCTGGATGATCGTCCCGGTGGCCAGGGCCCCGCCCGCGCACATCGTGATGAGCGCGAACTCCTTGTCCCTGCGCTCCAGTTCGTGCAGGGCGCTGGTGATGAGCCGCGCTCCCGTGGCGCCCACCGGGTGTCCGAGGGCGATCGCGCCGCCGTTGACGTTCACCTTCTCCAGGCTCTGTTCGAAGACCTGGGCCCAGCTCAGGACCACGGAGGCGAAGGCCTCGTTGACCTCGACGATGTCGATGTCCTTCAGGGTCATGCCCGCCTTGCCGAGGACCGCGCGGGTCGCGTCGATGGGCCCGTCGAGGTGGTAGTGCGGGTCGGTGCCGACAAGGGCCTGGGCGACGATCCGCGCGCGCGGCCTGAGCTTCAGCGCGCGGGCCATCCGCTTGGACGCCCACAGGAGGGCGCCGGCCCCGTCGGAGATCTGCGAGGAGTTGCCCGCGGTGTGCACGGCCGTCGGCATGATCGGCTTGAGCGCGGCCAACGCCTCCATGGAGGTGTCGCGCAGCCCCTCGTCCCGGTCGACGAGCCGCCACATGCCCTGCCCGGCGCGCTGCTCCTCCTCCGTGGTGGGCACCTGCACGGCGAACGTCTCGCGTTTGAAGCGCTCCTCGGACCAGGCGATCGCGGCCCGCTCCTGGGAGACGAGCCCGAGCGAGTCGACGTTCTCGCGGGTGAGGCCGCGGTTGCGCGCGATGCGCTCGGCCGCCTCGAACTGGTTGGGCAGATCGACGTTCCACTCGTCGGGCTGCGGCTTGCCCGGCCCATTCCTGGAGGCGGAGCCCAGCGGTACGCGGGACATCGCCTCGACCCCGCACGAGATACCGATGTCGACGACCCCGGCCGCGACCATGTTGGCGACCATGTGCGAGGCCTGCTGCGCGGATCCGCACTGGGCGTTCACGGTCGTCGCCGCCGTCTCGTACGGCAGGCCCATGGCGAGCCACGCGGTACGGGCGGGGTTGCCCGACTGTTCGCCGGCCTGGGTGACGGCACCGCCGACGATCTGCTCGACGCAGTCCGGCTGGATGCCGGTGCGGCCGAGGAGTTCACGATAGGTCTCGCCCAGGAGATAGGCGGCATGCAGATTGGCGAGCGCGCCGCCGCGCTTGCCGATGGGGGTGCGCACGGCTTCGACGATGACGGGTTCAGCGGCCATTGGTACCCAGCCCCTCCTCTGCGGCTCAACCGCCGCTGCTCTCGCGGACCTGGTTGCTCGCCGCCTCGGTTCCTCAATCGATGGTTCCGGCCGTCACGACCAAGTCCGGCTCAGGAACTAGTACGCGTTCTAGTTCTTCATGCAGTGTGCTGAGCGCGGGCCCGGCACCGCAAGGGTCTTGCACGTCCCGAAGTCGTGATCTGCACGAACTCCGCACGCAATTCGGCGCGTCATGCCTCTTGCGACTTGTAGAACCCGTTATTACCTTCACGGCAATTCCCGGTTCCTGATGACCCGTCAGAACAGCACCCGACCGTCGCCCGACCTGGAGTTGCCGATGCCTTGTCCAGCGCTGCCCGACGGGTTCGACTTCACCGACCCCGATCTGCTGCACCACCGCGTGCCTCTCCCGGAGTTCGCCGAGCTGCGCCGGACCGAACCGGTCCACTGGGTTCCGCAACAGCCCGGCCTCGCCGGCTTCGGGGACGAGGGCTACTGGGCCGTCACCCGGCACGCGGACGTCAAGTACGTCTCCACGCACCCCGAGCTCTTCTCCTCCTACCTCAACACCGCGATCATCCGCTTCAACGAGCACATCCAGCGCGACGCGATCGACGCCCAGCGGCTGATCATCCTCAACATGGACCCGCCCGAGCACACGCGCGTCCGCCAGATCGTGCAGCGCGGCTTCACGCCGCGCGCCATCCGCGCCCTCGAAGAGACCCTCCGCAACCGGGCCGGCCGGATCGTGGAGAGCGCGCTCGCAGGCGCCGGCCCCGACGGCGCCTTCGACTTCGTCACCCAGGTCGCCTGCGAACTCCCCCTCCAGGCGATAGCCGAGCTCATCGGCATCCCGCAGGAGGACCGTCTCAAGATCTTCGACTGGTCCAACAAGATGATCTCGTACGACGATCCGGAGTACGCGATCACCGAGGAGGTCGGTCAGGAATCGGCCACCGAACTCATCGCGTACGCGATGAACATGTCCGCCGACCGCAAGCAGTGCCCCGCCGAGGACATCGTCACCAAGCTGGTGGCCGCGGAGGACGAGGGCAACCTCGCCTCGGACGAGTTCGGCTTCTTCGTGCTCGCGCTGTCCGTCGCGGGCAACGAGACGACCCGCAACGCCATCAGTCACGGCATGCACGCCTTCCTCACCCACCCGGTCCAGTGGGACCTCTACAAGAGGGAGCGCCCCGCCACCACGGCCGAGGAGATCGTGCGGTGGGGGACGCCCGTCGTCTCCTTCCAGCGCACGGCGACCCAGGACACCGAACTGGGCGGGCAGCAGATCAGGAAGGGCGACCGCGTCGGCATCTTCTACTCCTCCGCGAACAACGACCCGGATGTCTTCGACGCGCCGGAGTCCTTCGACATCACCCGTGACCCGAACCCCCACCTCGGCTTCGGGGGCGGCGGCCCGCACTTCTGCCTCGGCAAGTCCTTGGCGACGCTCGAGATCGACCTCATCTTCAACGCCATCGCCGATACGATGCCCGGCCTCCAACTGGCCGGCGACCCCCGTCGTCTACGCTCGGCCTGGCTGAACGGCGTCAAGGAACTGCAGGTCAGCGTCAGTTGACCTGTTGTGTGCGGGAGGCAGGGGCGTCTCCTCCCTACGCCCCGCCCCTGCCTCCCCGAGACCTCGTCCCGGCCTTCGAACGTCCTCCGGCCGGATTTCACTGAACGTTTCCGTTCACCACCACGTCTTGGCACGTGACACCGCAAACGCAGCCTCGAAGACTTCGAACGGAAACGCTGACCGTGGTCTCTGCCGCCGAGCTGTCCCCGGCCCTGTCGGCCGACCCCGCCGCCGGCCGGAAGGGATCGTTCCGGCAGCAGCTCCGGGAGTTCTGCCGACGCCACCGCGTTCCGCTGCTCGCCACCGCTCCCACGATTCCGCTGTACGCGGTGTGGTTCGCGTTCCTCGCCACCGGCGGCGGGGACCTCGCGGCACAGGAGGCCTGGGCCCAGTTCGTGTCCCGGCATGGCGGATCGGCGTACAACCTCTTCTGGTACGGCGGGATGCACACCGCCAACTACAGCCTGATCTCGCCGTACTTGATGGCCGCCTTCGGCGTGCGCACGGTCACGGTCGTCGCCGGGCTGCTCGCCGGCTGGCTGGCCGCGGTCCTGATCGTCCGTACGGGGATCCGCCGTCCGCTGGGCCCGGCGCTGCTCGCCTCGCTCGCGCTGTGGTGCAACGTCGCGTCCGGCCGTTCGACCTTCGCACTCGGCGTCGCCTTCGGGCTCGCGGCCTGCGTGCTGCTGACACGGGAGCGGCGGGTGCCGCCGGCGGCGGCGTACGCGGCGCTGGCGACGATGGCGAGCCCGGTGGCCGGACTGTTCCTGGTCGTGGCGGGTGCCGGTTACGCCCTCGTACGCGACGGGGGGCGCGCGGCCGCGCTCATGGCGCCGCCGGTCGTGGTGGTCGGGGGAACCACACTGCTGTTCCCGTTCACCGGTGAGCAGTTGATGCCGGCCGCCCGGATCTGGCCGCCCGTCCTGCTCGGTGTCGCCGTACTGACCCTGGCGCCGCGCGGCTGGCGGGTGCTGCGGTGGGCCGCCGCCGTGTACACGGCCGGGACGGTCCTGACGTATCTGATCCCCTCGCCGATCGGCACCAACGTGGAGCGGCTCGCCGAGCTGTTCGCGCCCGCCGCCCTGCTGGCCGCGCTGCTCGCCGTGCGGGGGCCCGGACACAGACGCGTCGCGCTCGTCCTCGCACTGGTCTTCTCCGTGGGCTGGGTGGGCAAGAAGACCTGCGACGACCTGATGGTGTCCACGACCGTGCCGGCCTGGGCCGCCGAAACGACCGGTGTCGTGGGCGCCCTGGACCGGCTCGGCGCCCACCGCACCCGGGTCGAGGTGGTCCCGGCCCGCAACCACCGCGAGGCCACCGCGCTCGCCCCGCATGTGAACCTGGCCCGCGGCTGGAACCGGCAGCTGGACGTCGAACGCGGCCGCCTCTTCTACGACGGGACGTTCTCGGCCACGACGTACCGGGCCTGGCTGGACCGGTGGGCCGTCGGCTTCGTCGTCCTGCCCGCCGGACAGCCGGACGGTTTCGCCGAGGACGAGGCGCGCCTGGTCAGGAGCCGGCCCGCGTGGCTGGAGCCGGTGTGGCGGGACGGCCACTGGCAGGTGTTCCGGGTCCGCGATGCGGTGCCGCTGGTGTCGGCGCCCGCCTCCGTGGTCCGGGCCTCGAGCGATGAGCTGGTCGTGCACATGCGGCGGGCCGGTTCGGTGACCGCGCGCGTCGCCTTCTCGCCCTGGATGTACGCGGAGGGCGGCTGCCTGGAGCGGCGGGGCGAGTTCACGCGGCTGACGGTGACCGAACCGGGCGTGTACCGGATCAGCTCGGGGTACGGTCCTTCGCCGGGTCCGGCTCCGCGATGCTGACCTCCGCGGGCTCGGCGAGCGGACGGGGTCGCGGCCCCTGCAACAGGTAGGTCAGCGCGAAGCCGGCGCCGACGACGGCCCCGCCGCCCACCGCGTCCAGCACCCAGTGATTGGCGGTCGCCACGATCGCGGAGACCGTGAACAGCGGGTGCAGCAGGCCGAAGGCCTTCATCCACCACTTCGGCGCCAGGATGGCGATGACGAGACCGCACCACAGCGACCAGCCGAAGTGCAGCGAGGGCATCGCCGCGTACTGGTTCGTGAGCGCGGTCAGCGTCCCGTAGTCCGGCTTGGAGAAGTCCTGCACACCGTGAACGGTGTCGATGAAACCGAGGCCCGGCATCAGCCGGGGCGGGGCCAGCGGGTACAGCCAGAAGCCGACCAGCGCGAGGATCGTGGCGAAACCGAGCGCCGAGCGGGCCCAGCGGTAGTCGGAGGGGCGGCGGACGTAGAGGACACCGAGGACGCTCAGCGGCACGCCGAAGTGGAACGACGTGTAGTAGAAGTCGAAGAAGGCCCGCAGCCAGTCGACGTTCACCACCGCGTGGTTGACCCAGTGCTCGATGTCGATGAAGAGGAACTGCTCGATCGCGTGGACCTGCTCGCCGTGTACCTCCGCGGTGGCCCGGGCCCCCTCGTTGCTGCCGCCGTTCGCGGCGAGCCTGACCTGCTGGTACGCGGAGTAGCCGACGCGGATCAGCAGCAGTTCGAGCAGCAGGTTCGGGCGGGTGAGGACCCGGCGCAGAAACGGCAGGAGCGGGACGCGTCTGAAGCGCGTGGGGACGGGACGCGCGTACTCGGTGGGGATCGGGGTCTGGTAGTACGGCGAGGTACGGGACAGAAACGGAACGGCGCAGGCGGCGGCGAGCGCGGCCAGCAGCACCACGTTGTCGCGCAGCGGGTAAAGCGCCGGCATGTTCGGCAGCATCATCTTCGCCGGGAGCGTCATCACCAGGATGACGGCGACCGGCCACACGAACCGGTCGCTCGCCCTCCGGCCCACCCGGCCGACCATCGCGAGCAGCACCCACAGCAGCTGGTGCTGCCAGGTGGTCGGCGACACCAGGACCGCGACACAGCCGGTCACCGCGACGGCGAGCAGCAGTTGCCCGTCGCGCGCGTAGCGCACGGCACGGCTCAGGCCGAGGGCGGCGACGGCCGCGCCCAGCAGCAGGAACAGGGTGATCTCCAGCGGCCCGGTCAGTCCGATCCGCAGCAGTACGCCGTGCAGCGACTGGTTGGCGAGGTCGTCGGCGCGCCCGCCGAGCCCGACACCGGCCAGGTGGTGCACCCAGTACGTGTAGGAGTCGTGCGGCATCGCCGCCCAGGCGAGCACCGTGCAGGCGGCGAAGGTGACACCGGCGGAGGCCGTGGCCCGGCGGCGGTCGGTCAACCACAGCAGCGGTGCGAACAGCAGCACGGTCGGCTGGAGTGCGGCGGCGACGCCTATGAGGACCCCGCTCGTCCGTTCCCCCCGGACCGTGAAGCAGCCGAGCAGCACGAGGAGCACCGGGATGATGCTGGTCTGGCCGAGGTACAGCGCGTTGCGCACGGGCAGCGACAGCATGAGCAGGCTGATCGCCACGGGGGCGGCGAGCAGCGCCGTGCGCCGGCTCACGGGCTGCGGCAGGGCGCGGGCCGCGACCAGGCCCAGCGCGACGACCAGCAGCAGCGTGCCGAAGGTCCAGCCCCAGCCGAGGGCCTGTTCGGCCGCTCGGGTGAGAGGTTTGAGGACGAGGCCGCCGAACGGGGTGCCCGTGAAGCGCGTCGAGTCGTACAGCGATCCGTTCACATGCAGTACGCCGCCCGGGGCGACCCAGGTCTCCAGGTCCGTCAGGCGCTCCCCCTTGGGGCTACGCAGGACGACGGCGACCTGCCGCACCGCCAGCACCGCGACGACCAGCCAGAGGGCCGCGAGAACCACTCGCAGCCGTGCCTTCGCCGTCTCGGTGGCTCCCGCCGGGAAGGCCTCATCTGGTCGTCCGCTGTGCTCCACATTCGCCACGCGCCGTCGGCCCTTCCCGCCCCGTTGGTCCCTGGTGTCCCGCGGGTTCGTCTGTATTTTTCCTGTTCGAACCTTAAGAGGCTGGCACTACCCCCCGCAGGGAGACGCAGGCAACCCCCGCTTCACCTGACGTCCTTCCGCCTTTTGGCCAGATGTTGACGCCACCTGGCCGGGGCGTACGAGGCGGCACGGCCGGAAAGCGGTTCACCGGCGCCCGTTCAACGAGCAACCGGCTATATTCGACACGAACTAGTTAGGGCACCTAACTAGCTGGACGAAAGGCATGGTGCATGACCGAGCCACAGCTCTGGACCGACGTGGACGACTACTTCACCGCCCTCCTCGCCCCGGCCGACGAGGCCCTGGCGGCGGCGCTGCGCGACAGCGACGCCGCCGGACTGCCGCACATCAACGTCGCCCCGAACCAGGGCAAGCTGCTCCATCTCCTCGCCCAGACGCAGGGCGCGCGCCGCATCCTGGAGATCGGCACCCTGGGCGGCTACAGCACCATCTGGCTGGCCCGCGCCCTCCCGGACGACGGCCACCTGATCACCCTCGAGTACGCCGAACGCCACGCGGACGTGGCCCGCCGCAACCTCGCCCGCGCGGGCCTCGACAAGATCACGGAGATCCGCGTGGGCCCCGCCCTGGTCTCCCTGCCGAAACTGGCCGACGACAACCCCGACCCCTTCGACCTGGTCTTCATCGACGCGGACAAGGAGAACAACGTCCACTACGTCGAGTGGGCCCTCAAGCTCACCCGCCCCGGCAGTCTGATCGTCCTCGACAACGTCGTACGCGGTGGCGCCATCGCCGACACCACCCGCGACGACCCGGCCCTACGCGGCACCCGTGCGGCCCTCGAACTCTTCGCCGCGCACCCGAAGCTGACCGCGACGGCGATCCAGACAGTGGGCACCAAGGGCTACGACGGCTTCGCACTGGCCCGCGTACTGGCGTAGTGGGCTTACGCGCCTTGGGGTTGCGCGCACCCAGGGTTACGCGCTCGGGGTTACGCGCCGTGGGTCATGCCTCGTGGTAGAACCCCACGTTCACGCTGCGCGGCGCGGTGCGGTCCTGGATGACTATCTCTCCGGAACCGCCCCGGGGCAGCTTCGCCGTCCCCCCGTACGGCAGGGCCTGCGGGACCCCGCCGACCAGCCCGAACCGCACTTCGGACGACGGCTCGGCATGCGACCCCCGCAGCCATGTCACCTGCCACGTCCCCTCGGGCCCGCACAGGAACTCCAGGTGGACCCGCGAGATGAACAGCCAGTCGTCGGGCGTGGCCAGGCGGCACACGGCCCGGTCCCGTCCCACCCGCAACATGGCACCCGGATCGCTGGGCGCGTCGGCCATCGACATCCCGGCCGTCGCGCCCGCGTCCGCCTCGGACACCGAGGCCATGGTGAGTTCGAGCACGTGCGCTCCTTCAGTTCCCGCAGTCCAATGGTCGTGCACCGGGGCGCCGTTGACACCCAGGCGACGTAACGCCCCGGATGATAGATCGACCGGCGGCACACCGTCCGGCACAATTAATGTATGACCGAGCGAAAACCTCCCGGTGTCAGCTTCGAGTCCTGGATCGACCGACAAATTCGCGAGGCGGAGGCGCGCGGGGAGTTCGAGCGGCTCCCCGGCGCGGGCAAGCCGCTGCCGAGCGGCCCCGACACGTCGTACGACGAACTGTGGTGGATCAAGCAGAAGATGGCCCGAGAGGGGCTGTCCGTCCTGCCGCCGACCCTGGCCCTGCGCAAGGAGGCGGAGGACGCGCTCGCCCGCGCCGCGGACGCCCCCTCCGAGCGCGTGGTGCGGCAGATCATCACGGACATCAACGCGAAGATCCGCGAGATGATGTTCAAGCCACCGCCGGGTCCGCCGCTGGGCCTCAAGCCGTACGACGTGGAGGAGATCGTCCGCGAGTGGCGCGAGCGGCGCGCGGGCGGAGAGGGCTGAGGTCCGGAGAGACACGTAACCCGCGTATACGGACGTAACCCGCGTATGCGGGAGGACCGCGTACACGGGTTACGGGGTTCTGAGGTTCTGGATCTTTCTCTGGAGTTCTGAGGCTGTCAGCCTCCGAGGCTCTGAGATCTACCGGTTCACAGCCGCAGGAGTCGCTCCGACAACTCGCGATAGTCGCGCAGGACCAGCCTGAGCTGCTCGGTGTCGGCCTTGTCGTCGCCGGTGGTCTGCCAGGACGTACGCAGGGTGCGGCGTCGCTGGGTGATGGCGTCCGCGAACCGGGCCGCGACCTCCTGGAGCACCTCGTCGGCCTCCTCGACCGACTCGCGCGGTTCGTCGACGAATCCGGCGACCGCGTGCTGCAACCGCAGCGTCCACTTGTCGGTCTCGTCGTGCGACATCAGCCGCCCGCCCGAGCCACCGGTCTTCTTGCCGAGCCCCACGTCCTTGCCGGGGGCCGTGCTCTCCGACATGCGTCTCAACTCCCCTTGGCGTGGTGCCTGTTGAACGCCCACGGCGTGTGCAGGCGGCCACTGGGGCGATGCGACCGGGTCGCGGCGGGGGTGTCGCCGGGCGTCGTCGCGTCGTCCGCCCGGTGCCGGGCCATGTCATCGCGCCCAGGAGTCACCAGGTCCTCGAAGAGGACGCGGGCCTCGAGCATGGCCTCGCGGAGTTCCTCCGTTCCGGCACGGTTCTCGCCGGCGCCGGCGCCGGTGAGGGTGTCGGTGGAGGTGTCCGTCGAGGTGACGGTGTGGGTGGCCGACCCATGTGCGGCCCGGTGGATGCGCCGGTAGCCGTGGACGTGGTGCGGATGGTGCACGGAGAGCGCCTCGAGCTGCTCGTCGTAGCGGTCGCCGTCCGGGAAGCCGCGGGCGCCGGCCAGCTCCGCGAGGAGCCGGTCCGCCTCGGCCACGGCCTCGCGCGGCGAGTCGACGAACCGCTCCTGGGCGGCCGCCCAGCGAGCCTCGTACCGCTCCCGCGCCGCGGGCTCCAGCGGGTGACTGCGCAGCGAACCGTGCCGCTTCACGAGGTCCGCGAGGTCGTGTTCGGCGGCCTTGGCGTCGCCGTCGTGCCGGGCGACGGCCCGGTCGTACTCGGGTCCGAAGCGTCGCTTCAGGCTCGCCCCGCTCGCCCTGCGAGCCATCACGAGCCGGGCGACCGCGCTGACGGCGATGACCGCCGCGACCACGATCAGAACGATGATCACGCCTGTGGACATGGGATGCCTTCCGAGGGTTCTCGGCCCGTCGGGCCGGTTCCTCGTCCGGGTTGCCCGCAGAACGGCACCCAAACGACTCCGGTACACGGCTGCGTGGCGGCACGGCCGCACGGCAAGGCGCTCTCCGGGGGCGGCCCCGTGGGTAATTGACTTGCCGACGGCGTACGGTGCCTCGTCACCATGTCCGCCAGACCGGCGGTGGTTCGTGAGGCGGCCACCGGCCTGACGGGGCATCAACATCACCTGGGTGAGACCTCCGCTCAGACCTCCCGCCCGGCCGGCCCGGACGTCGTCCCGTCATGGGGGCGTTCCGCGTCGGAGCCGCACAGTTCCGCGTTCAGTTCCTGGATGAGCTGGGCCAGGTCGGTGGGGCGGTCGGGGGTCCACCAGTCGCCGAGGAGTTCGGCGAGGGACTCCTCGCGGGCCGTGGCGAGTTTGCCGGCGACTTCGCGGCCCTCGTCGGTGAGGACGAGGTCGATTCCCTCGCGTACGGCGAGGCGGCGTTCCTCGACCTGGCGGACGGCTGCGATGACGACCGGCAGGGGAACGGCGCTGTGTTCGGTGAGGACGGCGGGCTCGGCCCAGCCGTACCGCCGGATGCGCAGGAGCAGCCAGCTCGCCGCCGGGAGCAGGTCGTAACCGGCACGGGCGGTGATCTTCTCGTAGATCTCGCGCCGCCCCTCGCGCGTGCCGAGCAGGGACAGCGCGCGGCAGACCTCGTCGTACGACGAGCGCTCCACCGGATTGCTCGCCAGTGTCTGCGTGCCGTCGGGTGCCGTCACCGAGGCCCGCAGTTTGTCCTCACGCAGGAACCAGGCCAGTACGAAGCCGAGAACGGCGACGGGAGCCGCGTACAGGAAGACGTCCGTGATCGACGAGGCGTACGCGTGCAGGGCGGCGGGGCGCAGCGCGGCGGGGAGTTCGGCGATGCCGCGCGGGTCGGCCTTGAGGGTGTCCGCGGTGACGCCGGGCGGGAGCGCCTGCCCGGCGAACGCCGCCGTCAGCTGGTCGGCGAGGCCGCTCGCGAAGATCGTGCCGAAGATGGCTACGCCGAACGAGGCGCCGATGGAGCGGAAGAACGTCGCGCCGGAGGTGGCGACCCCGAGATCCTCGTACGCGACGGAGTTCTGCACGATCAGGACGAGGACCTGCATGACCAGGCCGAGGCCGAGGCCGAACACGAGGAAGTACGCGCTCATCTCGCCCGTGGAGCTGTTCTCGTCCATCCGGTGCAGGAGCAGCAGCCCGATGGTTGTCACGGCCGTGCCCGCGACCGGGAACACCTTCCAGCGGCCGGTACGGCTGACGATCTGGCCGGACACGGTCGAGGCGAACAGCAGACCGGCCACCATCGGCAGCATGTGCAAGCCGGACGTGGTGGGTGAGACACCCTGGACGACCTGCAGGAACGTGGGCAGGTACGTCATCGCGCCGAACATGGCGAAGCCCACGACGAAGCTGATCACCGCGGAGAGGGTGAAGGTGCGGATCCCGAACAGTTTGAGGGGGAGTACGGGCTCGGCGGCCCTCCGTTCGACGGCGACGAACGCCACGGTCAGCACGGCGGCGAGCACCGCGAGGCCGACGATCTGCGGCGAGCCCCAGTCCCAGGTGGTGCCGCCGAGCGAGGCGACGAGGACGAGACAGGTGGCGACGGACGCGATCAGGAACGTACCGAGGTAGTCGATCGTGTGCCGCCGGGTGCGGACCGGGATGTGCAGGGCGGTGGCGATGACGGCGAGCGCGATCACCCCGATGGGAAGGTTGACGTAGAAGACCCAGCGCCAGCTCAGATGCTCGGTGAAGAGCCCGCCGATCAGCGGGCCGAGGACACTGGTGGCGCCGAAGACGGCCCCGAACAACCCCTGGTACTTACCTCGTTCGCGTGGCGAGACGATGTCGCCGACGATCGCCATCGACAGCACCATGAGCCCGCCGCCGCCGAGGCCCTGAAGGGCCCGGAATCCGATCAGTTGGGGCATGTTCTGCGCCATTCCGCACAGCGCGGAGCCGATGAGGAAGAGCACGATGGCGGTCTGGAACAGTTTCTTGCGTCCGTACTGGTCACCGAGCTTGCCCCAGAGCGGGGTGGCGGCGGTCGAGGCGAGCAGATACGCCGTCACGACCCAGGACAGGTGGTCCAGGCCGCCGAGTTCGCTGACGATGGTCGGCAGCGCGGTCGACACGATCGTCTGGTCCAGCGCCGCGAGCAGCATGCCCAGCAGAAGGGCGCCGATCGAGACGAGAACGCCGCCCCGCAGATGCGCCTGATCAGGGTGGGCGCCCGGCGTGTGGTTCCGGGCGGGGCGCACGAGGTCCGGGGCGCCGCCCACCGACTCCTGTGCGTTCCCGCCTTGCGCATCCTCGGCCATGCAGACCTCCCGGCCGCGAGGGTCCCGTTCCGGTTCCATCCTGGTCGGTGTGACCTGTTATGGCCTGTTGAATCCTGAAAGGAGTTGGGGATTCCGGGGGTAACAGGGAGAAGCTGTGGAGGAGGTCTGCATAATCACTGGAGTTCTTTTGGGGAGGGATTCACACGTGAGTGACCGGCACGAGCACGTCTGCCCGGAATGCGGGGCGCCCCGGGCGCAGGGGGGCGCGCCCTCATGCGTGTGCGCCCAACGGGCGGCGGATGCCCTGCTGGAGACCCGCTCCGCGGAGGCGGCCGTGGCGGAGGACTTCAACCCGTTGCGCATTCGGCCCTACGTGGACTTGGGAGCAGACGAAGGCCCCCTGGCCGCGGACGCCGACGCGGGGGCACCCCGGCCGCTGAGCGAGCCCGGTGAGCAGCCGGGGGCAAGCGTGGCGCCGCACCAGCCGGAGTCGCCCTCGGCACCGGGCGCGCCCCGGGCGTCCGAGCCCTCCGCGGACCCGACCGCCGCGTCGACCGTCTCCGCTCCCCTGGTCCCGGCGGCCACCCCGCCCGACACGGCCGACCTCCGCCTGTTCGAAACCCAGGCTCTCGCCCCGGAGCCCGTCACCGCGTCCATGCTCGGGGCTGCTCCTGGGCCCGTCCCCGAACCCCTGCCCGCCTCCCTGCCCCAGGAGCCCTCCGAAGGCGGTGGCCGACGGCGCCGGTTCGCACTCGTCGGCGCCGGAGCCATCGCCGTCGTGGTCGCCGCCGCCGGTTTCGCGAGCGGGCTGTTCACGTATGAGACGCCGTCACGGAACAGCGCCCACCCGGACGACATACGCGCGAGCGTGCCGGACGCGACCGAGCCGGAGCCGTCGTCGCCGTCGGCGACCAAGTCACCCACCCGGCCGCCCGCGTCGGCCGTACCGCCCGCGCCGCCCGCACCGAGCAGCACGAGCGCCTCACCCTCGGCCCGCAAGCCGACCACCTCGGCCAGCCCCTCCGCCACGGCCCCCACGACCCGCCCACCGTCCACCGCGCGGCCCACCGACTCGGGGCCTGCCTCCTCCCAAGGGACACCCGAGGGCGACAACCCGGTCCTGCGCCCCGGCGACCGTGGCTCGGAAGTCACCGAACTCCAGCTGCGACTGAGCCAGTTGGCTCTCTTCACGGGTGACGCCAACGGCACGTACAACACCCGGACCGAGAACGCCGTACGCACCTTCCAGTCGGGCCGAGGGCTCCGCGAGGAACCCGGCGTGTACGGCGCGGAGACGCGCGAACGCCTGGAGTCGGAGACGGCGGAACCGCGGGGTCGTAACACGGTTACGCCGTCCAACAGTCGGTCCCAGCAAGTCCCTTAGCCGGTCCCTCCGAGGGGGGGGCTGGAGGGTCGTACTTCGGCCGCGGGTCAATTGTGGCTGGTCGCGCAGTTCCCCGCGCCCCCAAAGGGGCGCGCCCCACCCGCAGTCGCCCACGCGCGGCGGGGCGGGGATGAGTCGCATTTCGACTGCGGGTCGGCCGTGGCTGATCGCGCAGTTCCCCGCGCCCCTAAAGGGGCGCGCCCCCAACCGTCCCGCAGTTGGTCACCGGCGGGAGGGGGCGTGTGCCGGTGCGTCATCGCCCGTCGCGTACAGCCT
>NZ_VBZC01000004.1:0-50511 GCF_005786655.1 Streptomyces montanus | reverse complement strand
CCCCGCCCCCCGCCCCCGACCCACCCACCAACCAACTCAGCAGCAGGCGCCACAACAACGACGGGCCCTACCCGATGTGCAAGCGGATCGTGCCGTCACCCAAAGCCTCGACCCGCACCTGCGTAAGGTCCCGCACCAGTGCGTCGGGCCCGTGGAACCCGGCCCGAGACCCGACCCCCACCACCCGCATCCCCGCGGAGCGCCCCGCCGCGATCCCAGCCCCCGAGTCCTCGAAGACCACGCAGTCCTCGGGCGCCACACCCAACTCGGCCGCCCCCTTCAGGAAACCCTCCGGATCCGGCTTGCTGGCGCCGACGGACTCGGCGGTCACCCGTACAGCGGGCAGCGCCAGCCCCGCGGCACGCATCCGCGCGGTGGACAGCGCCACGTCCGCTGACGTCACGAGCGCATGCGGCAGGCCATGGTCGACGAGCGCGGCCAGGAACTCCGGAGCTCCCGGAATCGCGACGACGCCATCCATGTCGACGGTCTCCTCGGCGAGCATGCGCGCGTTGTCCTCGAGGTTCCGTTCCTTCGGCCGGCCAGGCAGCAGCAGCGCCATCGACGCGTGCCCCTGCCGCCCGTGGACAACCTTCAAGACCTCGGCTCCGTCGAGCCCGTGCCGCTCGGCCCAGCGGTGCCAGATGCGCTCGACGACGGCATCGGAGTTGACGAGGGTGCCGTCCATGTCCAGCAGCAGGGCACGGGCGGTCAGCACGGTCGTGGCCGTCATCGGCATGCTCCAAGCGTGGAAGAGGGGCGCACAGCCCCCGGAGGACAAGGTGGCCCCGCCCACCGGTCAGGGGAAGCGGGCGGGAGCCACTTTGTTCCCACACGGTACAAAACAAGGACCCGACACCGCTACCACTCACGGCAACCAATTCCCCAGAAGCCCGGATCCCGCCCGATGCGGCCCGACACAACCCCGCGCAGCCGACGCAAAGATCACCTCGGCATGAACGCCCGGATAAACCCACGCAAAGGCAGGCGCGAGCTCAAAAGCCCCGCCCCAGCTCTTGTCCTGTCATGAGCACGTCACTAATTTCTCACCTGACGCACACCTCCTGGAAACACGGTGCCGCAAATATTCGCTCGCACCGTCAACTTCCCCACATCCCCAGGGAGTTCGCATGCCCAAGGTCTACGCGCGTCGACGGCTCAGCATACTAGCCGCCGCCAGCGGTCTGATAGCCATGGTCGGGCTCTTCAACGGTCCGACCGCCTCCGCCGCCCTGCCCACCCCGGTCAGCGCCGCCACCGCCCGCACCTACCTCGCCTCGCTCACCGTGGCTGCCGAGGACCGCACCGGCTACGACCGCGATCTGTTCCCGCACTGGATCACCATCAGCGGGGCCTGCAACACCCGTGAGACGGTTCTGAAGCGCGACGGCACGAACGTCGTCACCAACTCCTCCTGCTCGGCCACCAGCGGCAGTTGGTACTCGGTCTACGACGGCGCGACCTGGTCCGCCGCCGCCGACCTGGACATCGACCACCTCGTCCCGCTGGCCGAGGCGTGGGACTCCGGCGCCGACAGCTGGACCACCTCCCGGCGCCAGGCCTTCGCCAACGACCTGACCCGCCCGCAGCTCATCGCCGTCACGGACAACGTGAACCAGGCGAAGGGCGACCAGGACCCGGCCACCTGGATGCCGTCCCGGACCGCGTACGCCTGCACATACGTCCGCGCCTGGGTCCAGGTGAAGTACTACTACAACCTCTCGGTCGACTCCGCGGAGAAGAGCAAGCTGACCTCGGTGCTGAACGGCTGCTGACCGGCGTTCGACGGCACCGGCCGATCATTGGTCGCACCGGGACCTCCCCAATCACCTCCGTCGTTCCGTACCGTACGGGGCGACGGAGGAAGGTGATCACGTGGCGAGGCTGCGGCTGGGACCACTTCTGAGATACGTCGACGGCTCGTCCGCGACCGTCTGGGTCGAGGCGAGCCGTCCGTGCGCCGCCGAGGTGCGCTGCGCGGACGGCGCACGCGGCGAGACCCGCACGTTCCAGGTCGCGGGCCACCACTACGCCCTGATCACGGTGACGGGCCTCTCGCCGGGCACGACGACGACGTACGAAGTGCTGCTCGACGGGACGACCGTCTGGCCGCTGCCCGGCTCCCCCTTCCCGCCCTCGGCGATACACGCCCCGGCGGACGACCACGAGAGCGTCCGCGTCGCCTTCGGCTCCTGCCGCTGGGCCGCGCCGCCCGCGGACGAGAAGGACCCGGTAGGCCCCGACGCGCTGGACACCCTCGCGGCCCGTATCGCCGGGGACCCGGACGGCGAACGCCCGGACGTACTGCTGCTGCTGGGCGACCAGGTGTACGCGGACGAGGTGTCCAAGGCCACGCGCCGCTGGCTGGAGGCCCGGCGCGGGCTGACGGAACCGCCGGGCGCCGAGGTCGCGGACTACGAGGAGTACACGCGCCTCTACTACGAATCGTGGCTCGACCCCGAGATCCGCTGGCTGCTCTCCACCGTGCCCAGCTGCATGATCTTCGACGACCACGACGTCATAGACGACTGGAACACCAGCGCCGCCTGGCTCGCCGACATGCGGGCCACGCCCTGGTGGCGCGAGCGCGTAGTGAGCGGCCTGATGTCGTACTGGGTCTACCAGCACCTCGGCAACCTCGCGCCGGAGCGCCTCGCCGCCGACCCCCTGTACGCCGCCGTGCGCGCGACCCCCGACGGCACGGACGTCCTGCGCGCCTTCGCCGCCGAGGCCGACGCCGACCCCGCCTCGGTCCGCTGGAGCTACCGCCGCGACTTCGGCCGCGTACGCCTGCTCATGGTCGACACCCGCGCGGCCCGCGTCCTCGACGAGGACAACCGCGCCATGCTCGCCCCGAGCGAGATGGCGTGGCTGCGCGAGCAGGCACTGGAGGGGCGAGGCGAGGCGCGAGGAGAGGGGCGAGCGGAGGGGCAGGGCTCCACGCGCACGACTGCTCCCCACGTGCCTCGCGCTCCCCGCTCTGCAGACGCCCCCTATGACCACCTTCTGCTCGGCTCCTCGCTCCCCTGGCTGCTCCCCCACCTCGTACACGACGCCGAGGCGTGGAACGCCGCGCTGTGCCGGGGCGAGCGAGGTGCGCGGTGGGCACGGTGGGGTGAGGACCTGCGGCGCCGGGCCGACTTGGAGCACTGGGCGGCTTTCCCGACGTCGTTCGACGCGCTGGCGGAGCTGATCGCCGAGGCCGGTTCGGGGCCCGGGGCGCCGGCGACGGTGTGCGTGCTGTCCGGGGACGTGCATCACGCGTACATCGCCGAACCGTCGTGGCCGAAGGGCTCGCCGGGGCCCGACGCCCGTGTGCTGCAGCTGACCTGCTCGCCGGTCCACAACTCCATCCCGATGTCCATCAAACTCGGTTTCCACTTCGGCTGGAGCAGGGTGGGCCGGGCCCTGGGCCGCCGCTTCGCCGGCCACGGCGGCTGCCCGCGCCCGCCGGTCGACTGGCGCCGGACGGGCGGCCCCTGGTTCGGCAACCAGCTGATGACGCTGACGCTGCGCGGCCGTTCGGCACGGCTACGGCTCGACCAGGCACGGGAGGAGCGGGGCGGGAGCGCCCGACTGAGGACGGTCGTCGAGTCCGAGCTCACGTAGCCCTGCCGGTCACGGCGGTCGCCGAGCCCCCGAACTCACGCACCCCTGCCCGCGACGACAGCCGCCGGGGGCGTCAGGCCGCCGATCCACCGATCGCATACGGCATACGTCTGGTGCATACGCCTATTCCGCAGGTTGCCCGCCTATCACGCATGTTGCCCGTGATGCTCGTGATGCATCCCACACTTGGCGTCGATGATCCGGTCAGGGGCTCGGCTCCCGTGCCGCGCGACGGCATGATGAGGCGGACCATCCGCTTCCGGCGGACGGTTTGCTACCCAGCGCCCCACACGCCCGGGAGTCCCCCCTTTGTCTGCAGCGACCGCGGAACCAGCGGCGACCGCCGATTCCGCCGAGGTCTCCGTCGCCCTGGTCGGCGCCGGCCCGCGTGGCACGAGCGTCGTGGAACGCCTCTGCGCCTCCGCCCCCGAGCTCCTCACGCCCGGGACGCGTCTGACGGTCCATGTCGTCGATCCGTCGCCACCGGGCCCCGGCCGCGTCTGGCGGACCGACCAGCCGGCCGAGCTGCTGATGAACACCGTGGCCTCCCAGGTGACCCTCTTCACCGACGACAGCGTGGAGTGCGCGGGACCGATACGCCCGGGACCGAGCCTGCACGCCTGGGCCGACGGCGAGCTGGCCCCGGACGCGTACCCGACTCGCGCGCGGTACGGCCAGTACCTGGAGTGGGTGTTCGCCGAGGTCGTGCGCGGGGCGCCGCCCTCGATACGGGTCGAGGTGCACAGGGCGCGCGCGATACGCCTCGACGACGCGGCCGACGGCCACCAGACGCTCGTACTCGACGACGGCCGCACCCTGTCGGACCTGGCCGCCGTGATCCTCGCCCAGGGCCACCTGCCCACGGTCGCGGACCAGACACAGCAGCACCTCACGGAGTACGCCGACCGTCACGGACTGCGCCACATCCCGCCCGCCAACCCGGCCGACCTCGACCTCGCCCCGCTCGCCCCCGGCGAACCCGTCCTGCTGCGCGGCCTGGGCCTCAACTTCTTCGACCACATGGCCCTGCTGACAACGGCCCGCGGCGGCCGCTTCCTCCCTACGGCACAGGGCGGCCTGCGCTATGCGGCCTCGGGCCGCGAGCCCCGCCTGTACGCGGGTTCGCGCCGCGGCATCCCGTACCAGGCCCGCGGCGACAACGCGAAGGGCCCGTACGGCCGGCACACTCCCCTGGTCCTCACTCCGGACGTCATCTCCCTCTTCCGCAAACGCGCGGACTCCGGTGACGCCCCGGACTTCCTCGCCGAGATATGGCCGTTGGTGGCGAAGGAGGTGGAAACGGTCTACTACGAGACGCTGCTGGGGCGCGCCCAGGAGCCGGGCCGGCGGGGCAACCCGGCGATGCGGGCCGGCGCGGGGCGGCAGAGCTTCCGTGAGCGCTTCCTCGCCGTGCCCCACGGTGCACCCCAAGAGGCCTTCATCCTCGACGAGTTCGGCATCCCGGACGCCGAGCGCTGGTCCTGGGACCGGATTTCGCGCCCGCACGGGGGACAGGTCTTCGAAGGCCCCGGCGACTTCCGGAGCTGGCTGCTCGCGTATCTGCGCGAGGACGCCGCGCAGGCCGCTCTCGGCAACGTCGACGGCCCGCTCAAGGCGGCCCTCGACGTCCTGCGCGACCTGCGCAACGAGGTGCGGCAGATCGTCGACCACAGCGGGCTGGCGGGCGCCTCGCGCCGGGACCACCTGGACCGCTGGTACACGCCGCTCAACGCGTTCCTGTCGATCGGCCCGCCCCGGCGCCGTATCGAGGAGATGGTCGCGCTGATCGAGGCGGGCGTCCTGGAGGTGCTCGGCCCGCGGCTGGAGGTGCGGACCGAGGACGGGGCGTGGGTGGCGTACTCCCCCGACGTGCCCGGCTCGATCGTGCGGGCGACCACACTCGTCGAGGCACGGCTGCCGGAGCCGGACCTGCGGCGGACCGCCGACGACCTGCTCGCCGGGCTGCTGAAGACGGGCCGGTGCCGTCCGCACACGGTGGACGGTTACGAAACCGGAGGGCTCGACGTAACCCCGCGGCCGTATCATCTGATTGACCGTCAGGGGCGCCCGCACCCAAGGCGGTTCGTGCTCGGCGTGCCCACGGAGGGCGTGCACTGGGTGACGGCTGCCGGGGCCAGGCCGGGCGTGGATTCGGTCACGCTTTCGGACACGGATGCGGTGGCGCGAGCGGCGCTGCGGACGGCCGTAGCTACGACGAAGCCGGAGGCCGAACATTGGCCGAATGTTGAACTTGCAACCATTGATTAGCGTCACCTAACCTCGTCACTCGCTCGGTTTACGTCCCCAACGGCGGCCCCCAGGGCCGCACGCGACCGAAGGAGTTCCCCCCAAATGACCGGACGGCTCAACAGCGCCCAGCCGTACGCCATCGGCCTGTTCCGCATCGTCATCGGCCTGCTCTTCACCTGCCACGGAGCCGTATCGCTCTTCGGTGTCCTCGGCGGCATGGACGGCAAGGGCGCCACTGTCGAGACGGGCGCCTGGCCGAACTGGTACGCGGCTGTCATCGAGCTCGTCGGCGGCGCCCTGGTCCTGCTCGGCCTCGGCACGCGCTTCGCGGCGTTCATCGCCTCGGGCGCGATGGCGTACGCGTACTTCAAGGTCCACCAGCCCCAGGGCCTGTGGCCGATCGAGAACCAGGGCGAGGGCGCGGCCATGTACTGCTGGTCGATGTTCCTGTTGGTCTTCACCGGCTCGGGCGCGCTCGGCGTCGACCAGCTCTTCTCGCGCCGCACGTCTTCGGCCACCGCCGGCGAGCGCAGCTCGGAGCCCGTCGCTGCCTGACGCTGTGTCATGACACCCGCCCCCATGCGCAACCGGGGGCGGGTGCCGTCGTCTTGGTGAATATGGTGTGCCAATCAGACGATCCCCCTGTGGATCTCCCCTCTGACCCGCGGCGTACGCTGTATGGCTGTCACAGGCCGCCCCTGCCGCTCCCCCGCGACATCGCGGCATCACGGCACGGGTCGGGCCTACGGGGGAGACACAGGGAGATGTGGTGCTTGAGAGTGTGGGGGCGCTGACCGGCAGCCCATGGATCTACGCCGTGGTGGCCTTGTCCGTCCTGTTCGATGTGTTCCTGCCGGTGCTGCCGAGCGGAATCCTGGTCATCACTGCGGCGACGGCCGCCGCGGCGGGCACCGGTGCGGCGACCGGCCAGGTGCCCGAAGGCCATGTGCCCGACATCCTGTCGCTGGTCCTCTCCGCGGCCACCGCGTCGGTCCTCGGTGACCTGGTCGCGTACCGGCTGGCCTGGCGCGGCGGCAAGCGACTGGACCGTGCCATCGCCCGCTCCCGCCGCCTGACCGGCGCGCAGGAACGTCTCGGCGCGGCTCTCTCGCGCGGCGGCGGCGCCCTCGTCGTCATTGCCCGCTTCGCGCCCGCGGGCCGCTCGGTCGTCTCGCTGGGCGCGGGCGCCGCGCACCGCCGCGTCCGCGAGTTCCTGCCCTGGTCCGTCCTCGCCGGCCTGGCCTGGGCCGCGTACAGCGTCGCCCTCGGCTACTTCGGCGGCCAGTGGCTGGGCGCGACATGGCTCGCCACGGCCGTTTCGCTCGGGGCGCTGTTCGCGGCGGGCGCGGGAGCGGCGTACCTGATACGACGACCGCCGGCGGAGGCGTGACCCTACGGGGCATGACCGGCTCGGGAGCGTGACCCTCGCGGGGCGAGGCGGGGCAAGGCGTGACGGGCCGGCCGCCTGTGGCCTGCTGGGTCAGCCCGCCCGGCGGGCAGCCGCCTGCCCCTGACCCCGCACCTCGAGACCGTCCAGCAGGTCGGCCGTCGCCTGCGTGATCGCTTCGACCGCCCGGTCGAACACCTCGCGGTTGTGGGCGGCCGGGGCGCGGAAGCCGGAGACCTTGCGGACGTACTGGAGCGCGGCGGCGCGGATGTCCTCCTCGGTGGCCTCTTCGGGGAGTACGGGCGGGCGAAGGGTCTTGATGCTGCGGCACATACGTCCAGTCTCGCGCGTGACCGGGATTCGTGTAACGGGGATTCGTGTGACTGGGATTCGTTCTACGGGGTTCGTTCGTCGGGGAATAGAGGTGCCCGGCCCTCGTCTTGTGGAGGACATGACCACACTGGACATCCTGTACGTGGGCGGTCCCACGGCGGTCGTCGGCCTCGGCGGCTTACGCCTGCTGACGGACCCGACCTTCGATGAGCCCGGCGAGTATCCGATCGGCTCGCGGAAACTGGTGAAGACGGCCGGTCCGGCGGTCGCCGCCCCGGACATCGGCGCGGTCGACGCGGTCCTGCTCTCGCACGACCAGCACCCCGACAACCTCGACGCCTCGGGCCGTACGTACCTCGCGGGCGCCCCGCTGGTGCTGTCCACGGCGTCGGCGTACGAGCGCGTCGGCGCGCCGGTGCGGGCGCTGCCCTCGTGGGAGCACGTCGAACTCCCCCGCCCGGACGGCGGTTCGCTCCGTATCACCGCCGTCCCCGCGCTGCACGGCCCCGACGGCTCCGAGCCCCTCGTCGGCGAGGTCACCGGCTTCGTGCTGTCGGGCGAGGGCCTGCCCAAGGTGTACATCAGCGGGGACAACGCGTCGCTGGACGTCGTCCGCGCGACAGCGGACCGACTCGGCCCGTTCGACGTGGCGGTGCTGTTCGCGGGCGCGGCCCGCACCCCGCTGGTGCCGGACGGCCCGCTCACCCTCACCAGCGAACAGGCCGCCGAGGCCACCGAGATCCTCGGCGCCCGCCATGTCGTGCCCCTGCACTTCGAACACTGGGGCCACTTCACCGAGGACGGCCCCACCCTCACCAAGGCCTTCACCGAGGCCGAACTCGCCGACCGGCTGCACCTGTTGGAGCCGGGGGCGTCGATACGGCTGTAGGTGCGCGCCTGCGCCTTCCGTACGATGTCAAGGCCGGCAGTTCGGTGAGGACCGGCAACAGGACCACCCGGGTCGCCGCCCGAGGGAGAACCGCCTCCCCCTCGGGCGGGCGTCGCAGCGCGACCCGTTCTTCAGTGACCCGGTGTTCGGCGCGACCCGGCTTTCACCGCGACGGGTCAGCCCTCGGCGATCTCGCGGACCTCGACCGTGACGGTCCACTCCTCCGGGTGGATCTGCAGGAACCGCTTCGTCCACTCCAGGGCCTCGGCCTTGTCCTTGCACTGGGTGATGGCGTAGCCGCCGATCACTTCCTTGGACTCGGTGAACGGCCCGTCGACCTGACTGAACCGGCCCCCGGACCAGGTGACCCGGGTGCCCTCCGCGGTCGGCGTGAGCCCGGCCGTGTCCAGCATGACCCCGGCCTTGGTGATCTCCTCGAGCAGCGCGCCCATGCGCTCCTCGAACTCGGGCCCCGGCCCCTCGGCGGGCATGCTCTGCTCGTCGATACGGACCATCGTCAGAAAACGCGGCATGGTGACTCCTCGATCGAACGGACGGGGTCTCTCCCCGCCTCTCACCCAGGCGTCGAGCGGGCGACGACGGGATCGACAACCGCCCCGGAAATTCTTTTGTCCCCCCGAGAAACTCGCATCCCAAATTCGAACAGGCGTAGCATTGCCGCGTGGCTGCGACCTATGACTTCCCGAGTGACCTCCTGGCTGGTCAGGAGGAGCTGCATCAGGTCCGGGCCGAGCTTCTGGCCCTGCTGAAGCGGCTCCCCTGGTCGGTCGAGCCGCTCGACGGCTTCAGCGACGACGCCGGCTGGCGCAAGGTGGAGCGCCCCGCGTCGCCCGGCTGGTCCGCCGACGAACAGGCCGAGGTGGAGAAGCTCCGAGAGCGCGAACGCGAGCTGGCGGTCTTCGTGACCTGCCACCGCTTCTGGGCCGAGGTCGCGACCGTGGAGAAGGTGGACGCACGGATGAGCCTCAAGCACGCACACAAGACGGAAGAAGGACCTCGTGGGGACGAGGAGCCGGCGTGACGGTCGCTACCGCCTCTCCAGCGTCCACTGATCGGAGTGGCGGACGGCCAGGAAGCCTTCACCCGGAATCACGACCGTGCCGCGGATCTGGCCGCGCCGGGTCAGCTCTCTGGCTTCGCCCCCGCCTTCGGGCGTGAAGTGGAGCTCTCCGTATTCGGTGTCTCCCAGCCAGGCGAACGACACGCGGGCGCTGCCGTCGAAGTACACGAGCGTCTCGTGCTTGCCGACCAGCGTGTCCGCCAGTTTCGGCAGGTCGGCGACCTCCAACGTCCGCAGGTGCCAGCGGGAGAATCCGGTCCCCGAGGTGCGACTCGGCTTCACACGGCGGATCTCCACCCGGTTGTACCGCGCGGGCAGCAGCACCCTTCGCGCCCTCGGCCCGTAGGAATACAGCAGCTCATCGCCGTAAATCTTCCGGGTCGCCGACCGGTACAGCGCGGACACCTTGAACGAGGTGGTCAAACCACCCTTGAACTCCAGGAGCGCGGGCCCTCGCTGCCCCTCGAGGCGCGGTATCTCCACCTCGCGCCCTCGCCACCCGTTCGCCCGGAACCGCCCCTCGGCAGGCATAGCCCCTCCTCTTGGGTGGCACGGCTCAAGAGGCACGCCCGCCACCGACCGGCCGAGAAAGACCAAGGCCCAGGTCTCCGGGTGCACACCCGCCGATCTGGGCCTTTCACGTCCTGGAACTGGTGGGCACGGACGGTTTCGAACCGCCGACATCCGCCTTGTAAGGGCGGCGCTCTACCACTGAGCTACGTGCCCGGGACGAGTCGACAGCCTACATTGCCCGGGGCAGTGCCCCGCAAACCCTATCGGCCCCAAGTGAGGCGCCCAGCGCCGCCGACAACGGATACGGGGGTTTACCCCACCCCTCATTCGGGAGTGCTCCGGATCCCGCCGCGCGCCCCGTCTCCGTACGGTCGAAGAGCGTCCCAGCCATCCGTACGGTCGGGGGCGCCCGAGACAGGGGGAACCCACCGTGACCAGTCATATACGCCGTTCCAGTCGTGTTCGCCGGTCCGCTCAGGTTCGGCGTTCCGGCGCGGCCGTGGCGGCCGTCGCCGCCGTCACGCTGCTCGCCGCCGGATGCGGCGCCAGTGCCGGGGACGACGACGAACCCGAGCAGCGGTCGTTCGCGCTCAGCGGCCGCACGCTGACGGTCGACTCCGACGACTCCGCGCTCGAACTGGTCCCCGCGGACGTCGACAAGGTCGAGGTCACCCGGTGGTTCGAGGGCAGCGTCGTCGTCGGCGGCGACCCCAAGGTGACCTGGGCGATGAAGGACGACACGCTCACGCTCCGGTTGAAGTGCTCCGGAGTGATCGCCGACTGCTCGGCCAAGCACCGGATCGAGGTGCCTCGCGGCATCGCGGTCACGGTGAAGGAGCAGGACGGCAGTGTGCGGGCCCGGGGCTTCGAGAAGCCCCTCGACATCCGGACGGAAGACG
This sequence comes from Streptomyces montanus, assembly GCF_005786655.1. Taxonomy (NCBI): domain Bacteria; kingdom Bacillati; phylum Actinomycetota; class Actinomycetes; order Kitasatosporales; family Streptomycetaceae; genus Streptomyces; species Streptomyces montanus. The sequence continues at coordinate 39,550 of NZ_VBZC01000004.1, read as the reverse complement.
GTTCCGTCCACGTCGAGGACTCCAGCGGACCCCTGAAGCTGCACACCTCCGACGGCTCGGTCACCGCGACCGAGGTCGACTCCCGGCGCGTGGACGTGAACACACAGGACGGCGCCGTACGGCTCGGCCTCGCCGCCGTACCGGACCGGATCGCCTCGCGCAGCCAGGACGGTTCCATCACCATCGGGCTGCCGGACGCGACGTACCGCGTGACGACCGAGACCGACGACGGCGGCGTGGAGGTGTCCGTGCCTCGGGACGAGCGCAGCTCGCACGTGGTGTCCGCCCACACGCAGGACGGGAAAGTCACGGTGCGTACGGCGAACTAACCGGCCCGTGTGTTCGTCCTTACCTGGTGGGAGAATGACACCGGGCAGGGCGGACCACAGCACGGGAGAGGGATGTGACGGCGACACCTTCGCAGCCGTACACGCCGTTTGTGCCATGCGCACAAGAACTACCTCGCCAACGTGCCGGTTTCGCGCCCGCGAGGTCCGTAAGGCCGCGCGGAGTCGCTCGTGACCTGCTGACCCTGGTACTCCTCCCGCTCCCGCTGCTCACGCTCACCCTGCCCGCCGCCTTCGCCGGCGGCGGCACACGGCGGTGGTTCGGCGGACGCTCCGAGAGCCAGCGGGCCGAGGCGCAGGCAGCGAAGGACGCCGCCGCGGCCGCGTTCTACGAACTCGACACCGCGCAGCGCGATCTTCGGATCTCGATCGAGACCATCACGGCCGTCGACGGCTCCCCCGCGGCCCGGCGCGCGGTCTCCGACTTCGACGCGCTGGGCCGTCGTATCGACGAGGTCAGCCACGTCTACATCAACGCGGTCGACGCCCATGACCTCGACCGCGACGACCTGGAGGCCTCCGTCGCCGCCCAGGCGCGCACGGAGCTGACCAAGGCCAAGGACGACTTGGGCCGCGTCAAGCAGGAGCTGGACCGGTTCGCCGAGGGGCTCGGCCCGCTGCTCGGCAAGGCCGAGACCCAGCTGGCCCGGCTCGCCCCGGCCGTCGAGCGCGCCCGCCAGGCCCTGCTCGCCGCGTCGAACGCACTCGACGCGGTACGGGGATCGGGACTCAAGGCCGACGATCTGGCCGCCCGGCTCGCCGCCCTCGGCCCCGAGCTGACCAGGCTCAACCAGGGCGCGGGGCAGCACGGCGTGCCGGAGACGCTGGAGCGTGCCGACCGGGTCGCGCGCGATGCCGAGGCGGTGCGTGCGGAGGCCGAGCGGCTGCCGGAGCGGGCCGCCGAGATCGACCGCCGCCTCGTCTCGCTGCGCACCCGTGCCCAGGCCCTCACCACTCGCTCCGGACAGGTCGAGCCGGTGCTCAGCGAGCTGCGGCGCCGGTTCACGATTGCCTGCTGGCAGGACCTGCAGCACGTACCGGACCAGGCCGCGGAGACCGTACGGCAGGCCGAGCAGAAGCTGACCGAGGCCCGGTCGGCCCGTGACGAGCAGCGCTGGCCGGACGCGACCTCACTGCTGTCGACGGTGCGGGCGCTGCTGAACACGACCGACGAGGCCGTGTCCGCGGCCGGCGACCGGCTGCGGCGGCTGAACGAGGTGTCGAAGGACCCCCAGCAGGAGATCGACCGCACCCGCTTCGCGATCCGCGACGCCCAGCGCCTGGCGATGGCCGGCCGCAGCACACCCGACCCGCGCCACGCCCGCCCCCTCGACGACTCGGTGGCCCGCCTGGAGCGCGCGATCGGCACGTTGGAGGGGCGCCACCCCGACTATTGGCACTTCCTCACCGAGACGGAGGCCGTACGGCGGACCGTGTCCCGCGTGGTGACGCAGATCCGCGAGGAGCGCGGGGCCGGAGCGTAAACGGCCGGCGGCCATGCCGGGGTCGGCGGAGACGCCGGGGACGGCTGAGACGCCAGGGCTGGCGATCGGGCCGGGGCGGGCGGATCCTGAAGGAACAGTCCTCAGGGAAGGGTTCTGGAGGAAGAGCCCCAGCATGCGGATGAGACTCGACGAGCATCTGCCCGTCGACCACCGCCTCAGTACGGTCTACCGGATCGGCGCGGGTCTGATGGGTCTCGTGCTGCTCGCCTTCGGCATCCTGGGTCTGGTCGACAAGGTCGGCTTCTTCGACACGGGCGGTGACAGGGTCGCCGGGCTCAACACCAACGGCGCGCTCAGCGTGCTCTCGATCTGCGTCGGGCTGCTGCTCTTCGTCGGCATGGTCATCGGCGGAAACTTCGCCTCGACGCTCAACATGGTCTTCGGCGTCCTCTTCATCCTCAGCGGGTTCGTGAACCTCGCCCTCCTGGACACGGATCTCAATATCCTCGCGTTCCACATGCAGAACGTGCTGTTCAGCTTTGTCGTCGGCCTGCTCCTGATGATCTTCGGCATGTACGGCCGCGTCACCTCGGCCCTGCCGCACGACAACCCCTACTGGCAGGCCCGCCACCCCGAACAGGCTGAACGCGAGCGTCGCCGCAGGTCGGCCCTGCGCGCCAGGGCGCTGTCCCAGGGCAAGAAGGGCCCCGCCCGGTAACCTGTGCGCATGCCTCGCTACGAATACCGCTGTCGGACCTGCGGCGACACCTTCGAGATGAGCCGCCCCATGGCCGAGTCCTCCGCCCCCACGGCCTGCCCCGCCGGCCACGACGACACGGTGAAGCTCCTGTCGACGGTCGCGGTCGGGGGCTCGGCCTCGGCGCCCGCGCCCGCCCCCCGGGCAGGCGGCGGTGGCGGCGGCTGCTGCGGTGGCGGCTGCTGCGGCTGAACCCAGCCGCCTCGACCCAGCCTCGAGAGGCGGGCTCGCGGATGTTCAGGCCTAGGGCCTGTCCGGCGGATCATGCCGGGCCGCGGGGTCTGGTCCGCCGGACAGGCCCTACCGGGCCGCCCGCAGGAACTCCCGCAGAATCCGCTCGCCGGCGGCGACACCCCGTTCCGGAAGAGCGGTGGTCGTGGGTGCCACCCACCCTGCGTCGGCGAGCTCCCCGTGGCCCGGTCGCCAGCCGCGGTCCGCGGCGAGAAGCAGGTCGGCGTCGAGCAGCGAGTCGCCGGCCGCGAGGGTGAGCTCGGCTCCGGTGCGACGGGCGATCTCGCGCATCGCGGCGCTCTTGGTGAGCGGCTGCGGTACGGCGTAGATCTTGCGGCCCTGGAGGGAGACCGTCCAGCCGCGGTTCTCGGCCCACACGGCCAGTTCCTTCACCCAGTCCTCGGGGAGCAGAGCCCGTTCGACGACGTCGTACGCGAAGAGGTCCTCGGCGACGCGGTGCTTGCGCACCCAGGCCGGGTCGGCGGTGGCCGTCATGTGCGCGCGCACCTCGGCCAGTGAGGCGCACTCGCGGGCGAGGCGCTCGGTCACCCCGGCATGCCACTGGACATCGGCGACACCGTCCACGAGGAGGTGGCCGCCGTTGGCGCAGATCGCGTACTTCGGGGCCGGGCCCGGCAGTTGGATGCGCTGGTACTGCTTGCGGGTGCGGGTCGTGGTCGGCACGAAGACGGCCGCCTCGCCGAGTTCGGTGAGCAGTCCGGCCGCGGTCTCGGTCATGTACGACAGCGGCTTGCTCTCGTGCACCTCGACGCAGAGCAGCCGGGGCGCCCGCTCGTCCGGCATGGTCAGCGCCAGGGCGGCGGCGGAGTAGATGAGCGTGCGATCGAGGTCGCTTGCCACGAGTACCGTCATCAGACCGTCACCGCCCTGCCGTCGGCGCCGGTCGCTCCGCGGGTGTACTTGGGGTGGATCAACCCGACGCAGGTGTACGGGAGTTCGGCCACCTCCTCGACGGGCACGCCCCGCTGCTCGGCGAGCAGGCGTACGTGGTCCAGGTCGGCGCCCGCTCCCGCGCGGGCGAGGATCCGCCACGGGACGCGGCGCAGCAGCACGCGGGTCGTCTCACCGACGCCGGGCTTGACGAGGTTCACGTCATTGATCCCGTACTCCTCGCTGATCCTCTCGACCGCCGCCCAGCCCTCCCAGGTGGGGCTGCGGTCCGTCGAGAGCAGCTCCTTGACCTGGGTGCCGACCGCCTCGCCGACCTCGCCGAAGCGGTCGGACACGGCGTCCAGGAAGTCGGCGGAGGCATCCGCGTCCGCGAGCTCGCGGTAGAACTTCGCGCCGTGGAAATCGTGCTCCCCGACCAGGTCCGCGCGCAGCACGGTACGTGAGATGAGCCCGGACACAGTCGAGTTGAGGCAGGCGGAGGGGATGAGGAAGTCCTCGCGGGTGCCGTAGGTGCGAACGCACGAGCCGGGGTCGGCGAGCACGGCGATCTCCGGGTCGAAGCCGGTGATGCCGTCGGAGGCCTCGAACTCCTCGATGGCCTGGGCGAGTTCGCGGGTGATGGCGCCCTTGCCCGTCCAGCCGTCCAGGAACACGACGTCGGCCGGGTCGTGGTGGGCGGCCAGCCAGCGCAGCGCGTTCGCGTCGATGCCGCGTCCGCGCACGATGGAGACGGCGTAGTGCGGGAGGTCCAGCCCGTGCCGGATCCTGGCCCAGCGGCGCATCAGGATGCCGATGGGGGTGCCCGCGCGGGCGAGCGACACGAGGACGGGTCGCGGTGACCGCTCCGCCAGCACCGTCTCCGTGACCGCGCCCACGGCCTGGGCGATGCGCGCGGCCGAGGCGTCCAGCGCGGCGCGGAACAGTTCCTGGTACTGGGCGCTCGGCTGGTACTCCACCGGCAGCGACTCCGCGTAGTGCGCGCCACCGCTCTGGATCGCCTCCTCGCGCTCCTCGGTCGGTGCCTCCAGCCGCGTGTCCGAGAGGTCCTGCAGCAGCCAGCCGACCTCGTCCGGGGCGTACGAGGAGAAGTCGGGGCCGCGGAGGGGCTCGGGCAGCATCGAGGGCCTTTCGGAGGAGTTCGGCTCGGCGGGCGCGCACGCTGGGACGTACGACGCGGACGCGGGAACGTACGAGGGGACGACGGCGAGCAGCACGCTCGGGGTGTGTGCGGCGAGCCGCGCCAGCAGGCCGTCGGGGGCGTGCAGTTCGGCGGTGTCGGCCACCGAGTCGACCACGGCGACGACGGCGTCGAAGCCGGCGCCCGCGACGTTGTAGGCGTAGCGCTCGCCGGGGCCGTCGCCGGGGGTGTCGTGGGCGGGGAAGACGAGGCGGCTGCGTATCGCGTAGCCGGGGTCGTCGAGGGCGAGCACCGGGGAACGGGTCGTCGTCGAGTAGCGGACCTCGGTGCCGTCCGGCTTCAGCTTCTCCAGCGCGACGCCGAGCCGCAGCGGCGCGTACATCAGCTCCTCGAAGCCGAGGACGAGGATGCGGCGGGCGTCTTCCGGCAGGGCGTCCGCGAGCCGCGCGGCCATCGCAGGCAGGGCGCCCTCCAGCTGTGCGCGGTGCTCGGGAGTGAAGCCGTGCCGTCCGCCGTCGGGCAGCCCTCGCGGCCAGCCGAGCTGCACGCGGGCGATCGTGCCGGGCTGAGGAAGCGGTACGGGGGCCGAGGCCGCCGTGCCGTTCTCGTGCGCCTGTTCGTGCTCGCGCTCGTGCTCGGCGACCAGGGCCTGGCCCTTGGCGAGTATGCCGTCGGGCAGTCGCACGGTGCCCGAGGCGGCCGCCACCAGGTCCACGCGAGCGCCGATCTCGCGGGCGAACTCGTCGAGGCGGCCCCGGTCCGCCGGGGAGCGCATGTCGACGAGCGCCACGATCACGTAGTGCTCGCGCGGGTAGCGCTCGTGCAGCGCGCGGATCGTGTTGAGCACGGTGTTGCCCGTGGAGAACTCGTCGTCCACGAGCACCAGCGCCCCGTCGCCCGCGAGCAGCCCGGGCTTCTCCGGCAGCAGCAGATGCGAGGTGGCGTGGGAGTGGGACTCCTCGAAGCCGCCCGCCCGCTCGACGCCCTCGACGGGGCGCCGCGTGGAGTGCAGGTAGGGCGCGAGGCCCAGGCCGTCCGCGACGGAGTGGCCGAGGCCCGTGGCCGTCTCGGCGTACCCGAGCACCACGGCCCGGCGGGCCCCGGGGACGCCGAGCAGATCACGTACGCGGCGGCCCAGCTCGTACCCGGTCTGCCAGACCCTGAGCGGGCTCTGCGGCACATGCTTGCCCAGCACGTTCGAGACGAGCAGATGCGCGCGCTTGGGATTGCGCCGCAGCGCGAGCCCCAGGAGGTCGCGCAGCTCCTCGTCGCCGACGAGTTCGACCCCGAGCCGCTCGGCGACCCAGTTCCCGCTCCACACCACGTTCTTCATCGAGTCCCTGTGTTCGGCCTTCATCAAGTCCTTGTGTTCAGCCGGGCAGCCCGGCGGCGAGCAGCTCCACGAAGCCGGTGTCCTCGTTGGCGACGCCGAAGACCTCGGCACGCTGCAGGGTGCGCTCGGCCCAGGCGCGGTGCGGCTTCACCTCGTTCATCTTGTTCGTGTACGCGGACCGCAGGACGCCCCCGCCGCCGCGCTCGGGCCGCAGGATGTCCTGGGCGTCGCTGAACTCCTCGTGGCTGACCACGGACAGGGCGTGCACGGGCAGCACGTGCGAGGGGTGGATGCAGGTCTTGCCCTGCAGTCCGTTGGCCCGGTCCAGAGCGATCTCGCGCAGCAGGCCGTCCATGTCGTGCTCGATCAGCGCGTTGCGCAGGTCCTCGGCCTCGGGGGTGAAGGGGCTGCGGCGCAGCTGCGGCTTGAACATGCGCTCCTGGACGCGGAAGTACTCCCACACGGGCCCGGTGACCGTGAACCCGGTGCCGTCGGCCCGCGCGAGTACGTTCACCACGTCGGCGATCACGGAGGCCACGATCTGCACGTCGTACGCGGTCATGTCGGGAGCCCTGCGCAGCCCGTAGGAGGAGCAGAAGTCGGTGACGCCGAGCCTGAGCGCGAGCACTCTGTCACGGTACTTGTCCACGGCGCGGAATATCCCCTCGAGGGTCCCAGCGCGCGACTCCATGTACAGCAGGTCGGGCGATTCGAGGACGGGCATGGCGAACAGACGCCGTCCGCTCGCGGCCTCGGCCGCGGTGAGTGCCTCAAGGAAGGGCACGCCCCGCTCCTCGGTGAACTTCGGCAGTACGAATCCGGACAGCAGCCGTGCCGAGGAGCCGAGCCGTGCGACGAGGCTCGGGATCTGCTCGGGGGTGCGGACGCGGATGAACAGCAGGGGCAGCTCGGTCTCCGGGCAGCGTTCGGCCAGGTCACGGAACTGCCGGATCAGGTTCTCCTCGGCTTCGGCGACGTCCGCGTCGTCGATGGAGTCCTCCAGGCACAGCACCATCGAGACGACCCCGCGCCCGGTCTGCTTGACGATGTCCTCGGCCAGCCGTGTCCTGGTCGCGGGGCTGTAGAGGGTGGCACCGAGGGCCACGGAGAGGACCGCGGCCGGGGAGTCCGCGGTGAACACGCAGGGCTCCTGGTGGAACAGGCGCTGCCGCACCTCCGGGGCGATGTGCCCGAAATGACGCATAAGACTCCCCCGAGTCGGCTAGGCGGCTGACAATATGTGGCCGGTAATAGTACGTAGAGATCCATGTCAAGAGTTCCCACTGGGCATGAAGTTCAGGTAACGCGGAAAAACCGAACCATGTCGCCCATGCACACATCCGGCCGAGTGTGTCGGGGCACCCCCGCGTTGTCGTGACCAGGACCGAGAAGGCAGGATGATCGCATGACGCACGCGATGCTGAAGGGGTCGAACGTCCCGCTGGACGCCGCCGCGGTGCGCGCCGTGCTGCGATGGGCGCCGGGGCAGGGTGTCCCGGACGTGGACGCCTCGGCGCTGCTCCTCGGGCCCGACGGTCGCGTGCGATCCGACGAGGACTTCGTCTTCTACAACCAGCCCCGGCACCCCTCGGGCAAGGTCTGGCGGCTCGGCAAGAAACGCGTCGCCGAGGGTCTCACGGACACGATTCAGTCGGATCTGGCGGCCGTTGACAATGGTGTGGGGCGAATTCTCCTTGTCGCTTCGGCCGACGGCGTCACCTTCGACCGGGTCCGCGCGCTGAGGATCCTGCTGTACGACGCCGCGCTCGCGGACGCCGAACCGCTGGCGTACTTCGACATCAAGCCGGAGACCGGCGAGGAGACCGCGCTGATCTGCGGCGAGCTGTACCGGCGTGGGGACGGCTGGAAGTTCCGGGCGCTCGGCGAGGGCTATTCGAACGGTCTGGAGGGGCTGGCGAGCGACTTCGGGATCTCGGTGGACGAGTCCGAGGCCGCGGCTCCCGAGGGTGCGGCTCCCGGCGGCTCGCTGCCACTGCCGCCGGAGCAGCCCACCGCGGTGCCCCAGCAGCCCGCCTACGGCTTTCCCGCGGAGTTTCCCACGGAGCCGGCGCGGCAGCCCGCCGCCCAGCCGGCGTACGGGTATCCGCAGCCGACCAGCCAGCCCGCCTACGGCTATCCGCAGACCGCGCCGCCCCAGCCCGCCGCCGCGGCGGCCGTGGCCGCGCAGCCCGCGTACGGCTATCCGCAGCCGGTCGCGGCACTGCCCGAACCGGAGTTCAGGCTGCCGCCGCAGGGGCCGCAGTTCCTGCGGTGAGCACTGCCCCGTAAGGGCGGTGCTCAGCGGTCGGCCTTCGACTTGTAGCCGCGGCCCCACTGGAGCCCCCAGCCGTAGAGCCGGTCGAGTTCGGCCTGGAAGCCGTACACGAACTTCACCTCGCGGCGCACCATGAGCTCGTTCTTGACGTTCTCGATCATGACCACCGCGCAGGACCGGGCCTGCGGGTGGCGCTCGTCGAGACCCACCTCGATCCGGGGGCCGTTGCTCGGGTACAGCGTGACGTGGGCGTGCGTACGGTCGAATGCGGGTGTCTGGTCGTAGATGTAGACGAAGACCAGGAGCCGCTTGATGTCGTCGCGGTGGTCGAGATTGACGAAGATCGTCTCACCCGAGCCCGAGCCGAAGCGGTCGTCGCCACTGAGTTTGACGTACGGCGCCGAGTTGAGCTCGCCGTAGAAGCCGCCCAGCGGCTGGACGACGCCCTTGGTTCCGTCCGAGAGCTCGTACAGGCAGCCCAGGTCGAGGTCGACGTTGACCATGCTCTGGGTGTGTGCCTGCACGACGTCGGGCTTGAAGGCCTGGAAGGGGTGGCGCAGCAGGCTGCCGCGCCGCCCGCCGCCTATGTCGGAGGTCCGCATCCGCCAGGACAGGTTGATGCGCAGGTTGCCGGTGGCCGCGCTCTGTTTGGTGAGCGAGACCGCCTGGTGCCGTTTGGTCAGCGCTATGGCGTTGGTCGCCGCGCTGCCCGAATCGAACTGCGTCGACTGCCCGCGCCACAGATCGTCCCAGAAGCTCATTCCGCCCCCACGCTTACCCGTTCTCCTCGACAAGTCGACGGGGCGGCCCCGAGGAACCCCTCGACGGCCGCCCCGCTACAGAGCGTTCCTCACGCGGAGCGATGTCACACCCCGGACTGGACCTCGGCCTTGTTGTCGTCCGAGGTGTCAGCTTTTCCCTCGGCGGCCGCCAGTGCCCGGTTGCGGCGTACGGAGGACCAGAACGACCAGCCGATCAGGGCGACACCGACGAGGCCGGTGATGACCTCGTGGATCTCGTACTTGATCGTGACGAGCAGGATCACGGCGAGGGCGCCGATGGCGTAGTGCGCGCCGTGCTCCAGGTAGACGTAGTCGTCGAGGGTGCCCTGGCGGACCAGGTAGACGGTGAGCGACCGGACGTACATGGCGCCGATACCGAGGCCGAGCGCCATCAGGACGATGTCGTTGGTGATGGCGAAGGCGCCGATGACGCCGTCGAAGGAGAAGGAGGCGTCCAGGACCTCGAGGTAGAGGAACATGAAGAACGCGGCCTGGCCGGCGAGCTTGACGGCCGAGACCTCCTTGCCCTTGGCCTTGGCTTGTTCCTCCTCCTCGTGCTCGCGCTCCTCCTCTTCCTCGAGTTTGTTCTCGAAGTAGCCGGAGAGGCCGCCCACCACCATGTAGGTGATCAGCCCCGCTACACCGGAGATCAGGACCGTTTGGGCCTTGTCCGCGGGGCCGGAGTGCAGGTGGGCCTCGGTCGCCAGGGTCATCGAGGTGATCAGCAGGACGATCAGCGCGATGCAGGCCGACAGCATGTCGACCTTGCCGAGCTTGGCCAGCGGGCGCTCAAGCCAGGCCAGCCACTTGATGTCGCGGTCCTCGAAGATGAAGTCGAGGAAGATCATCAGCAGGAACATGCCACCGAAGGCGGCGATCGCCGGGTGGGCGTCGGTGACCAGTTCCTTGTACTGGTTCTTGTCGGACAGCGCCAGGTCGACGGCCTCGATCGGGCCGATCTTGGCGCTGATGGCGACGATCACGACGGGGAAGACCAGTCGCATGCCGAAGACGGCGATCAGGACACCGATCGTGAGGAAGATCTTCTGCCAGAAGGCATTCATCTTCTTCAGGATCCCGGCGTTGACCACCGCGTTGTCGAAGGACAGCGAGATCTCGAGGACGGACAGGATCGCCACGACGCCGAAGCCCGTCCACCCCCCGTAGAGCACCGCCGCGACCAAGCCGAGCGCGGTGACCGCGAACGACCAGCCGAAGGTTTTCAGGACCACTGGCTACCCCATCGTGTGTTGGGGGGCTACCCCCGGACGAAGTCCGGTGAGGGTCACCCCCCGCCGTACTCGGCTTTACGAAACATTGACTCCGAAGTCTAGAGCGATGCCTCGGAGGCCTGACGCGTACCCCTGCCCCACGGCCCGGAACTTCCATTCGCCGCCGTAGCGGTAGACCTCGCCGAAGATCATTGCCGTTTCGGTGGAGGCGTCCTCGGAGAGGTCGTAGCGCGCGAGTTCCTGGCCGTCGGCCTGGTTGACGACACGGATGAAGGCATTGCTGACCTGGCCGAAGGTCTGTCCGCGGTTGTCGGCCTCGTGGATGGAGACGGGGAAGATGATCTTGTCGACGTTGGCGGGCACCTTGGCGAGGTCGATCAGGATCGACTCGTCGTCACCCTCGCCCTCACCGGTGAGATTGTCCCCTGTGTGTTCGACCGAGCCGTCCGGGCTCTTGAGCTGGTTGTAGAAGATGAACCACTCGTCACCGAGCACCCGCCCCGAGTTGCACAGCAGGGCGCTGGCATCGAGGTCGAACGGGGCTCCGGTGGTGGAGCGGGCATCCCAGCCGAGCCCGATCATCACCTGTGTGAGGTTCGGTGCGGCCTTGGAGAGGGAGACATTGCCCCCCTTGGCGAGCGTTACGCCCATGATCCTGTGTCCTCCCCGGTCAAGCCTTCGGTTGTCGAGCGCGTCCGGCGCCGCACTCGATGTGTGCGGCGCCGGACGGGAAGCGATGGTGCGGCCAGTTCCCGTCGTCACCTTCCGGGCGTCTTGACGGGAAGGTGACGACGGGGCCCAGGATTCAGACGTTGACGCCGAAGTCCTGCGCGATGCCGCGCAGGCCCGAGGCGTATCCCTGGCCGATGGCGCGGAACTTCCACTCCGCGCCGTGACGGTACAGCTCACCGAAGACCATGGCGGTCTCCGTCGAGGCGTCCTCGGAGAGGTCGTACCGCGCGATCTCCGCCTCGCCCGCCTGGTTCACGACGCGGATGAACGCGTTGCGCACCTGGCCGAACGACTGCTGGCGGTTCTCGGCGTCGTAGATCGAGACCGGGAACACGATCTTCTCGACGTCGGCCGGGACCGCGGCGAGGTTGACCTTGATCTGCTCGTCGTCCCCCTCGCCCTCACCGGTGATGTTGTCGCCGGTGTGCTCGACCGAGCCGTCCGGGCTCTTGAGGTTGTTGAAGAACACGAAGTTCTGGTCGCTGCTGACCTTCCCCTCCGTGTTGGTCAGGATGGCGCTGGCGTCGAGGTCGAAATCGGTGCCGGTGGTGGTGCGAACGTCCCACCCCAGACCGACGATGACCGCGGTAAGGCCTGGCGCCTCCTTGGAAAGCGATACGTTGCCGCCCTTGCTGAGGCTGACTCCCACGAGTCCTCCCATTGGTGTCCAGGGGCGGGGAGCCCCGTAGTGCGTTGGTATCGGATCAACGTGTCGATCCTAGTGAGGGGTTCCCCGTCCACGCAGGCCCTGCGCCCGAAGAATCACAGAGTGTCCAGTGCCTTCACGTACTCGTTCAGGTCACGCGCGTCCGGCAGGCCGTTGACGACGGTCCAGCGGACGACGCCCTCCTTGTCGATGACGAAGGTGCCGCGCACCGCGCAGCCCTTGTCCTCGTCGAAGACGCCGTACGCGCGCGAGGTCTCGCCGTGCGGCCAGAAGTCGGACAGCAGCGGGTACTCCAGGCCCTCCTGCTCGGCGAAGACGCGCAGGGTGTGGATGGAGTCGTTGGAGACGGCGAGCAGCTGGGTCTCACGGTCGGAGAACTGCGGCAGGTTGTCGCGCAGAGCGCAGAGTTCGCCGGTGCACACGCCCGTGAAAGCGAACGGGTAGAAGAGGAGCACCACGTTCTTCTCGCCACGGAAGTCGGAGAGCTTCACGGTGGCGCCGTGATTGTCCTTGAGCTCGAAGTCCGGGGCCTTGGTGCCGACCTCGATCGCCATAGTCCTGCGTCCTTCCCTGGGGCTGTTCTCCTGGGCTGTTCTGGTGAGCCCCAGCCTACGCAGTGATCACCCCACGGCCCGAGCCCGGCCCCACCGCTCAGACGCCGGAAGGGGCCCGCGCGATGCGAGCCCCTTCCGGTCTTGCGAGGACAAGGCCGTCCCGGCCGAAAACGAGGTCTGGGGGCGGCGAAGCCCCCGGGCATACGGCCGGCCCCAGCGGATCGCTACCGCTTGGACTTGGCTGCCTTGGGCGTGGCCAGCCGACTGCCGCTCCAGTCCTTGCCCACGCTGATGCTCTTGGTCTGGGAGAGACCCGCGGTCGTAGCGGCTTCGGCGATGTCGCTCGCCTCCACATAGCCGTCTCGGCCGGTCTTCGGCGTCAGCAGCAGGATGGCTCCGCCCTCTTCGACGTACGTGGTGGCATCCACCAGCGCATCTGTCAGATCGCCGTCGTCGTCACGGAACCAGAGCACCACGGCGTCGGCGACGTCGTCGTACTCCTCGTCCACGAGCTCGCTGCCGATGACTGCCTCAATGGCCTCGCGGAGCTCCTGGTCGACGTCGTCGTCGAAGCCGATCTCCTGGACCACCTGCTCGGGCTGGAATCCCAGCCTGGCGGCCAGGCTCGTCCGCTCCTCCGCGTGGTCCGCGGTCGCGCTCACGGGGTGCCTCCTGATCATGAATGGGTAGATGTTCAGCCACGCGCGTGCGCGAAGCATTGGCCGTAGTCCACACGGGCGGGACGGATCGCGCAAGTACCCGGCCGTCGAGACCGCCGAAACGGTGACGATCCTGGCCGTGTCGCCGCAACTCCAGACAGCGAATCACAGCAACAGGTGACGCACACCACAGCAATCCGCCCGGTTTGTGGATTTCGGAACGCTACGAGGGTACGAGAACCGAATGGGTTTGCGGAACGCGACGCAGGTCGGGCATATCGTTGCGATTTACCCGGCCTGCCCGGGGGGAACAGGGCGAACGCCTCGGTTACCCCTCGGTAGAGATGACGTTTCCGTTCCCGAGGTACACGATGGGGAGCGGTGCAGACACCCAGGAAACAGAGAAGAAAACCGAGACGAACGGCCCCCTGAAAGCGAAGGAACAGCGTGGCTTCCGGACCCGATCGCAACCCGATCATCATTGGCGGCCTTCCGAGTCAGGTACCTGACTTCGATCCCGAAGAGACGCAGGAGTGGCTCGACTCCCTAGATGCCGCTGTCGACGAGCGCGGCCGCGAGCGGGCCCGCTATCTGATGTTGCGCCTCATCGAACGGGCCCGCGAGAAGCGCGTGGCCGTGCCCGAGATGCGCAGCACGGACTACGTCAACACCATCGCGACCAAGGACGAGCCGTATTTCCCCGGCAACGAGGAGATCGAGCGCAAGATCCTCAACGCGACCCGCTGGAACGCGGCCGTCATGGTCTCGCGCGCCCAGCGGCCCGGCATCGGGGTCGGCGGCCACATCGCCACCTTCGCCTCCTCCGCCTCGCTGTACGACGTGGGCTTCAACCACTTCTTCCGCGGCAAGGAGGAGGGCGACGGCGGCGACCAGGTCTTCTTCCAGGGGCACGCCTCGCCGGGCATCTACGCCCGCGCGTTCCTCCTGGACCGCCTCTCCGAGCAGCGGCTCGACGCGTTCCGCCAGGAGAAGTCCAAGGCCCCGCACGGGCTTTCGTCGTATCCCCACCCGCGGCTGATGCCGGACTTCTGGGAGTTCCCGACGGTCTCCATGGGCCTCGGCCCGCTGAGCGCGATCTTCCAGGCGCGGATGAACCGCTACATGGAGGCGCGCGGAATCGCGGACACCTCCAAGTCCCACGTCTGGGCGTTCCTCGGCGACGGGGAGATGGACGAGCCGGAGTCGCTCGGGCAGCTGTCGATCGCCGCGCGCGAGGGCCTCGACAATCTGACCTTCGTCGTCAACTGCAACCTGCAGCGGCTCGACGGGCCCGTACGCGGCAACGGCAAGATCATCCAGGAGCTGGAGTCGCAGTTCCGGGGCGCCGGCTGGAACGTGATCAAGCTGGTCTGGGACCGCACCTGGGACCCGCTGCTCGCCCAGGACCGCGACGGCGTGCTCGTCAACAGGCTGAACACCACGCCCGACGGCCAGTTCCAGACGTACGCCACCGAGACCGGCGCGTACATCCGTGAGCACTTCTTCGGCGACGACCACCGGCTGCGCGCGATGGTCGAGAACATGACCGACGACCAGATCCTGCACCTCGGTCGCGGCGGTCACGACCACAAGAAGGTCTACGCGGCGTACGCGGCGGCCAAGGCGCACACCGGCCAGCCGACCGTGATCCTCGCGCAGACCGTCAAGGGCTGGACGCTCGGCCCGAACTTCGAGGGCCGCAACGCCACGCACCAGATGAAGAAGCTGACGGTCGCCGACCTCAAGGGCTTCCGCGACCGGCTGCACCTGCCGATCTCCGACAAGGAGCTGGAGGACGGCCTGCCGCCGTACTACCACCCGGGCCGCGACTCGGAGGAGATCCAGTACATGCACGACCGCCGCAAGGGCCTGGGCGGTTACGTCCCGACCCGTGTGGTGCGCTCGAAGCCGCTGGAGCTGCCCGCGGACAAGACGTACGCGAGCGTGAAGAAGGGCTCCGGTCAGCAGTCGATCGCCACGACCATGGCATTCGTACGGCTGCTGAAGGACCTCATGCGGGACAAGGAGATCGGCAAGCGGTTCGTACTGATCGCGCCCGACGAGTACCGCACGTTCGGCATGGACTCGTTCTTCCCGAGCGCGAAGATCTACAACCCGCTGGGCCAGCAGTACGAGGCGGTGGACCGCGATCTGCTCCTCGCGTACAAGGAGTCGCCCACCGGTCAGATGCTGCACGACGGCATCTCCGAGGCGGGCTGCACGGCCTCGCTGATCGCGGCGGGTTCGGCGTACGCGACGCACGGCGAACCGCTGATCCCGGTGTACGTCTTCTATTCGATGTTCGGTTTCCAGCGCACCGGTGACCAGTTCTGGCAGATGTCCGACCAGCTGGCGCGCGGTTTCGTACTGGGTGCGACCGCCGGCCGTACGACGCTGACCGGTGAGGGCCTCCAGCACGCGGACGGCCACTCACAGCTGCTCGCCTCGACGAACCCGGGCTGTGTCGCGTACGACCCGGCCTTCGGGTTCGAGATCGCGCACATCGTGCAGGACGGTCTGCGCCGGATGTACGGCTCGGACGACGAACACCCGCACGGCGAGGACGTCTTCTACTACCTCACCGTCTACAACGAGCCGATCCAGCACCCGGCCGAGCCAGAGGGCGTCGACGTGGACGGCATCCTCAAGGGCATCCACCGCTTCAGCCAGGGCACTTCGGGTTCCATCCCGGCGCAGATCATGGCGTCCGGCGTGGCGGTGCCGTGGGCCGTCGAGGCGCAGCGGATCCTCGCCGAGGAGTGGAACGTCAAGGCGGACGTCTGGTCGGCGACCTCCTGGAACGAGCTGCGGCGCGAGGCCGTCGAGGTGGAGGAGCACAACCTCCTGCACCCCGAGGAGGAGCAGCGCGTCCCGTATGTGACGCGGAAACTGACCGATGCCGAGGGCCCGTTCGTGGCCGTTTCCGACTGGATGCGGTCCGTTCCCGACCAGATCGCGCGCTGGGTGCCCGGTACGTACCAGTCGCTGGGCGCGGACGGCTTCGGCTTCGCGGACACACGCGGTGCGGCGCGGCGCTACTTCCACATCGACGCGCAGTCGATCGTGGTCGCGGTCCTCACCGAGCTGGCCCGCGAGGGCAAGGTCGACCGCTCGGCCCTGAAGCAGGCGATCGACCGCTACCAGCTCCTCGACGTCGCGGCGGCCGATCCGGGCGCGGCGGGCGGCGACGCGTAAACGCTCCGCCAGGGCCGGGTGACGACGTGCGGGTGCGTGGGGGCTGGGCGCGCAGTTCCCCGCGCCCCTCACGGGGCGCGCCCCGCGAGGCCGGATCACAAGCTGCGGATGGCGACGCGTAGCACCGGCACCGGCACGCAGTGCCGGAAATACCGGGTGGGGGCGGCGGGCCACGGGCCCGTCGCCCCCTCGCGTTTTCTACGATGCGGGCATGAACGAACGATCGGCACGCGTCCGTTGGGAGCAGCGCACGCAGCAGCCGCTGCTGGGGCTCGCGGTGGTGTTCGCCGTCGCCTACGCGGTACCGATCGTGTGGCCCGCCGCCGGCCAGGACGTGAGGGCTCTGTGCACGGCGGCCGAGTGGGTGGTGTGGGGCGTGTTCGCCCTGGACTACCTCGTACGGCTCGCTCTTGCCAAGCGGCGCTGGGAGTTCGTCCGCACGCGCTGGCTCGACCTGGCCGCGGTGCTGCTGCCACTGCTCCAGCCGATGCGGCTGCTGCGGCTCGTCTCCACCCTGCTGCTCGTCGGGCAACGGGCCCGGCTGGCCACACAGATACGGCTGACCACGTATGTCGTGGGCGCCGTGGTGGCCCTGCTGATGTTCGGCTCACTCGCCGTGCTGTCCGTCGAGCGGGAGTCGCCGGACGGCAACATCAAGACGATGGGCGACGCGTTGTGGTGGTCCTTCACCACGATGACGACCGTCGGCTACGGCGACCACGCGCCGACGACCGGGCTCGGCCGCGTGATCGCGGTCGGGCTGATGCTCTCCGGGATCGCCCTGCTCGGTGTGGTCACCGCGAATATCGCGGCCTGGTTCATCGCCCGCTTCGAGTCGGACGACGTGGAGGAGCGCCGGCAGACGGCCGCGATCGAGGCCCTCGCGGAGGAGGTACGGGCCCTGCGCGCGGAGGTGGCCGCCCTGACGGGCGCATCGGGCAAGGTGCCCCGTCCGGCGCCCCGTCCGGGGGTAGCGGCGGAGGAGCCGTAGAGCGTGGAGCAACGAGGAGGGGCCCTCGGCGTGTGGTACCGAAGGCCCCTTCCGTCCGGCCGCGCACCTTTCAGGGTTCCCCGGCGCCGGGCGGTCTTTCCCTCACATCCCGCGAATCAGAACATTCCGTACGCGGGAGCCGCTGTCCCGACGATCATCATGAGCGCCAGGACGGTGTCGATCGCACCCAGTACGAGGGCGACCAGCGCCGGTACCGGACGGGCGCCGTTCCAACTGCGCCCCATGGCGAGCCACCCGCAGACGACGGCCACCGGGCCGAGGAAGATCCCCAGTACGAAGAACCCGGCGACCGCGCAGATGGCTCCGATGATTCCGAGCGTCGCGCGATCCGGCCCGCTCCGATGCCACGTCCGGCTCCGTGAACGGGGGTGCCTGCGCGTGGTGTGACTGAAGCCCGCCATCATCAACTCCCTGGAACTCTGAGCCGGCCGGATGCCGGCCGGTTCGGGCTCGATGCGGCGGGTACCCCGGTTCCCTCGCTTCAGACCTCCGGTTGGTTTTCCCACAACTGCGGCTCGTTTCCCAGGGCCTGGGGTCCGCCGCGCGCCGCCCCCCTCCGGCAGCGCGCCGCGGCCTCACCGACGTCCGTGGCGTACGGATCAGTTGCGCCCTCACTGTGACCGGCGGAGCGCCGCGTACGAAAGTCGTACGGGCAGGCGTCACCCTGATAGGCGAAAGCCCCGCGGGGGCGAGGCGACCCGACGGGGCTTCAGACGTGGGTGTGGCGGGCCCGGTTGAGCCACGCGGCACGGCAACCGGCGGGCCGGCGGCACGGAGCCGCCGGCCGCCTGACGGGCTAGATGTGTCCCGCCCCCGCGCCTGCGGCGTCCGCGTTGTCGCCCCGCTTGGTGAGGAAGGCGACGAGGACCGCCACGACGGCGACCCCGGCGGCGACCAGGCTGGCCAGGCTCATGCCGGAGATGAACGTGTCGTGGGCGACGCCCGTGATCTTCTCGGCGATCGGGGCCGGAGTTCCCGGCGGCACCGGCGCGGCGCCGACCTGGACCGCCTCGGAGGCCTGGTGGAGCTGGGCCTCGGTGAGCGGCGGGAGCTTGGCGTCCGCCCAGTTGCCCGCGAGATCACTGTCGACCTTGGAGGCCATCACGGCGCCGAGGACCGCCGTACCGAGGCTGCCGCCGATCTGCATCGCGGCCTGCTGGAGACCGCCGGCGACACCGGAGAGCTCCATGGGCGCGTTGCCCACGATGACTTCGGTCGCGCCGACCATGACGGGCGCGAGGCCGAGGCCGAGGAGGGCGAACCAGATCGACATGACCCCGCTGCCGGTGTTCGTCTCCAGCGTCGATATGCCGTACATCGCGACGGCCGTGCAGACCATGCCGCCCGCGAGCGGGATGCGCGGCCCCGTCTTGGTGATCATGGCGCCCGCGAGGGGGGAGCCCACGATCATCATGCCGGTGAGCGGCAGCAGGTGCAGGCCCGCGTCGACCGGACTCATGCCGTGCACGTTCTGCAGGTAGAAGGTGACGAAGAACAGGCCGCCCATGAAGGCGATGGCCATGAGGACCATCAGCACCACGCCCGCCGACAGCGGTACGGAGCGGAACAGGCCCAGCGGGACGAGCGGCTCCCTGACCTTTGTCTCCCAGAACGCGAACAGGCCGAAGCCGAGCACGGATATACCCAGGAACGCCCAGGTCATACCGTCGCCCCAGCCCCACTCGGGAGCCTTGATGATCGCCCAGACCAGGCAGAACATGGCACCGGACAGCAGCCCGATGCCCAACACGTCGAAGGAACGCGGGGCGTTCTGCGCACGGTGGTCGGTGAGGATCACCAGGCCGAGGACGACCGCGAGGATGCCGACCGGCACGTTGATGAAGAACACGGACTGCCAGCTGACGTGCTGGACGAGCAGGCCGCCGAGGATCGGGCCGCCGGCGGTGGAGGCGCCGATCACCATGCCCCAGATACCGATGGCCATGTTCAGCTTCTCGGCCGGGAAGGTGGCCCGCAGCAGACCGAGCGCGGCCGGCATGAGGAGCGCGCCGAACAGGCCCTGGAAGACGCGGAAGACGACCACCAGCGCGATGCTGTCGGAGAGCCCGATCGCCGCGGAGGCCGCGGCGAAGCCCACGACACCGATGAGGAAGGTCTGACGGTGGCCGAACCGGTCGCCGAGCTTGCCGGCCGTGATCAGCGTGACCGCGAGCGCGAGGAAGTAGCCGTTGGTGATCCACTGGACGTCCGCGAAGCTGGCGCCCAGGTCTTTCTGGATGGCCGGGTTGGCGATGGCCACGATGGTGCCGTCGAGGGCCACCATCATGACCCCGACGGCCACGGTGATGAGGGTGAGCCAGGGGTGACCCCGAAGCCCCCGGTCCGGTGTCTGCTCCGACGGGGCGATCGGCGCCTTGCCCCCCGTGCCCGTCGTGTCGACAGTGGTCTGACTAGTCATGCGTTCGAGGCTAATGACAGCCACTGACAATTGACAAACCAATTCACAAGTCGGTAACTGTCATGTGACTCACACATAGGTCAACCTGGATAAAACAGCTTGAAAAACACAATGGGAACAAACGAGTCGGGACATACGGTTCGGAGGGAAGGGCTCATGGACACGGCGGCACGGCCGGGGCTGCGCGAGCGCAAGAAGCAGCGCACCCGGGACGCGCTGGTGAGGGCCGCCCTGGAGCTGTTCACGACCCAGGGCTACGAGCAGACGACTGTCGACGAGATCGCCGACGCGGTCGAGGTGTCGCAGCGCACGTTCTTCCGGTACTTCGCGGGCAAGGAGGACGCCGCCTTCGCGATCCAGAAGATGGCGGAGGCGCACTTCGTCGACCTGGTGCGTGAACGCCCACCCCACGAAGGCCCGTTGGAGGCACTGCGCCGGGCCGTCCTGGAGGGCTGGGACACCCTGAACGAGACCATCGAGAGCGTGGTCCCGCTCGAACTGCACATGCGCACCTACCAGTTGATCGAGTCGACACCTGTACTGATCGCCGCCCATCTGCGCCGCTCCGCCGAACTGGAGGAGCAGCTGGCGCGACTGATCGCCGCGCGCGAGGGCCTGGACGTGGACGCCGATCCGCGGCCGCGCGTGGCGGTGGCCGCGTTCAGCGGTGTGATGCGGGTGACCGGGCGACTGTGGGGCGCGGGCGAGGACATCAGCGTCGAGGCGATCCGTGAACTGACAGCCACGCATCTCGACCAACTGGGGCCCGCGTTGACGGAGAACTGGCACACGGAGAACCGGCACACGGAGAACTGGCACACGGAGAACTGGCATACGGGGAACTGACGAGCGGAGACCTCACGGCGGGTGACCGCCCTCGGAGGGCACACAGGGAATGCACCCGGAGTACACCCGCGGTGCAGCCGGAGTGCAGTCGATGTGCAGCGAAATACACACGGAGTGAGCCTCATCGCACGGCGAGTCACACCCGCCGCCTACATGGGGCACTCCAATTGTGCACGTAGCGTGACTCTTTAACTCCCACTGAGCCCGCTTTGCCCCAATTACCCGACGAGAAACGTGATCCCCCTCACTCGGTTAACGCGAGACACTCTCGTTCTCTTAGTGTGTCCTCCCAGTGACTTCCTTCGACTCCCCTCCCCAACTCAACGTCTGGCGCGCACTGCTCGCGCTGGCCGTCGTCTTCGTCATGCTGGCGACCACCGGCTGGACCGCGATCCGTAACCACAGAGGGCCGGCGACACCGCTCGAAGCCTCCCTCTCCGCCTGGGAACGCGGTGACCTCGGGGGACGCCGGCTGCCGGACGCGGACGCCGAGCCCGCCCAGCTCGCGCGCTTCTTCGCCTCGCTCAACGCCCAGCAGCGCACGCGGCTCGCCACCCGCTTTCCCCTCGCGGTCGGCAACATGAACGGCGCGCCGGTGAAACTCCGCTACCGCGCCAACCGTGTCGCGCTCGACCAGGCGCGCAAGGTCGAGCGGAAACGCATGCACGACGACCGGCTCTCGCCCGCCGGGCAGCACGAGGCGGGTCGTCGTATGCATCGCTTCGAGGACCTGCTGCAGGACGGCCGCCAGATCCTCGCCTTCGACCCGAACGGCTCGGGCCGGGTCGCCGAGGTCTTCGGAGACCTCGGCACGGCGCAGCGCATTTCGGTCGTGGTGCCGGGTGTCGACAGCGACGTACTCAACTTCCAGCGCACCGACCGCGAGTACTCCGCGCCCGTCGGCATGGCGAAGTCGCTGTACCAGGCGGAACGTGCGGCGAGCACCGACGCGGGCACGCGCACGGCCGTGATCGCCTGGGCCGACTACACGGCGCCCAGCGGGCTCGGCATGGACGCGGCCACGGCGATGCGCGCCGAGGACGGCGCGGTCCGGCTCAACGCCCTCGTCCGGGCACTGCCCGGCCGCACACCGGTGGCGCTGGCCTGCCACAGCTACGGCTCCGTGCTCTGCGGAGTCGCCGCACGCACGCTGCCGTCCCGGGTCTCCGACATAGCGGTCGCGGGCAGCCCCGGGATGCGCGCGGAGAGGGCCGCGCAGTTGCGGACCTCCGCCCGCGTGTGGGCCATGCGCGACTCCGACGACTGGGTCCAGGACGTGCCGTATCTGGAGGTCGGCGGGCTCGGTCACGGCGCCGACCCGATGTCCCGGGCCTTCGGGGCGCGGGTGCTGTCCGCGCAGGGCGCGAAGGGCCACGGAGGTTATTTCGTGCCGGGAACGGAGAGCCTGCGGAACTTCGCGGAGATCGGTATTGGCGCATACCGCGCTGTGCGCTGTGCACACGAGGATGTCGTGTGCTCGAAGGGTTTGTCCGACATGGCTGAAGCCGGACGCGCGTAGAGGACGAAGAAACGACGGCCCGCACGGGGAGGGACTAGGAAGCTCATGCCGCATACGATGGCCCGCATGGGTGACGTACTGGCCGGATTTCATGCCGCCTGGGAGTTCGAGTCCGACTCCGTGCTCATCCGCTTCGAACGGGGGATTCGTACACCGAAGCTCTTCCAGGCGCTCGGCGAGCGCCGCATCCCCCTCGAGGCGATCACGGCGGTGACACTGTCCCCGGGCAAGCGCGGGACGGTCGTTCTGCGGGCCGAACCGAGACCGGGCGCGGATCCGCTGATGGAGGCGGCCGCGGGGCAGCTCAAGGAAAACTGCGATCCCTACCGCCTCGTGCTCCCCGGCGAGCGCGAGACGCTCGCCGAGTACTACGCGGACGAGCTGCGGGCCCGGCTCGTACGCGACGACACGCTCGACGGCCCGGCCCCGGCCGAACGCTTTCTGGTGGCCCCGCCCGAAGCGCCGCTGCAGTTCAAGGCGTACGACGGGAAGGCGTCCTTCGACGGCAAGCAGGTGTCCTTCCGGTGGTTCTGGACGGGCGCCTCGTCCGCCAAGTGGAAGTCGGGCGACCAGAGTTTCGCCGTCTCGGAGCTGAGCGGGGTCGAGTGGCGCTCCCCCGAGGTCTTCGAGGGCCATCTGCGCCTGCTGCGCGGCGACCCGGCCCCCAGCCAGCCCGCCCAGGCCGACCAGGACCCGGCCGCGGTCGTCTTCGGCCTCGGCTACGGCCCGGTCCACGAGTCGCTCCCCTTCGCGGCCTCGGTCCTCGCGGCGGTACGCGCGGCCGGTTCCGCCACGAAGAGCGACGGCCCCGCCCACGCCACGGCACCGCGCCGCGATCCGGCCGACATCGCCGACCGCATCCGCCACCTCGGCGAACTGCACCAGGCGGGGCTGGTCACGGACGAGGAGTTCACGACGAAGAAGGCGGAGCTGCTCGCGGAGCTCTAGCGCTCCGCGAACAGCCCCGCCGGATTACTTCCGCATCACTTCCGCGGCTCTACTCCCGGCCCGCCGACGTGAACCTCATGTCCGCGTAGCGGTCTCCGGCGACCTTGGAGGCGATGGGCTCCAGGAGCGCCAGTTCCTCGTCGGTGAGGACAAGGCGGGTCGCCGCCGCGTTCTCCTCGACGCGCGTGCGCTTGCGGGTGCCCGGTATCGGGACGACCGCGAGACCGTGGACCTGCGCCTGCTGCTGGGCCCAGGCCAGCGCGACCTGCCCCGGCGTCGCCCCGTGCGCCTCGGCGACCGTCCGCACCGGCTCCAGGAGTTCCGCGTTCGCCGCCGCGTTGTCGCCCGTGAAGCGCGGCATCGTCCGGCGGAAGTCGTCGGTGGTCAGGTCCTTGTCGGCGTTGGCGAAGGAGCCCGTCAGGAATCCACGGCCGAGCGGCGAGTACGGCACCAGGGCCACCCCCAGCTCCCTGGCCGCGGGGACCACCGAGTCCTCGATGTCGCGGCTGAACAGCGACCACTCCGACTGCAGGGCCGCGATCGGGTGCACGGCCTGCGCCGCGCGCAGCTCCGCGCCCGTGACCTCGCTGAGCCCGAGATGCTTGACCTTGCCCTCGCGGACCAGCTCGGCCATCGCGCCGACGGTCTCCTCGATGGGGACGTTCACATCACGGCGGTGCATGTAGTACAGGTCGATCACGTCGATGCCGAGGCGCTGAAGGCTGGCCTCGACACACTGGCGGATGTACGGCCGGTCGTTGCGGATGGTCCGCTTCGTCGGGTCCACGTGGTCCAGGGACAGGGCGAACTTGGTCGCGAGCACGACCTCGTCACGGTGCGCCCTGACGAACGGCGACAGGAATTTCTCGTTCTCGCCGAATCCATAAACGTCCGCCGTGTCGTACAGCGTGACGCCGAGTTCCAGCGCCCGCTCCAGGGTGGCCCGCGCCTCGTCGGCGTCCGTCGGGCCGTACGCGAAGCTCATGCCCATGCAGCCGAGGCCCTGTACGCCGACCTCGGGGCCCCCCGTGCCGAGCTCCACTGTGCTGATCTTGCTGTCCGTCATCAGGACCTTTCCGACGCCGGTGCACGCCCGGCGTCCCCGTAGAAGCTGATCTTGTGGTCCAGTACCGCGAGGGTGTCCTGGAGTTCGGCGATCCGGGCCCGTACGTCGCGCCGGGTCGCCTCCAGCAGCTCGCAGCGCTCCTGGTAGGTGTGGTCGCCCTCGCGCACCATCTCCGCGTACCGCACCATGTCGGCGACCGGCATCCCGGTCAGCCGGAGCTTGCCGACCAGGTCGAGCCAGTCCAGGTCGCGGTTGCTGTAGCGGCGCTGGCCGGTGTGTGAGCGGTCGATGTGCGGCATCAGCCCGATCCGCTCGTACCAGCGCAGGGTGTGCGCCGTCAGACCGGTGAAGGCCACCACCTCGCTGATCGTGTATTTGTCCTGCCCCGCTGGTCGCCGATGCCCGGCGGGGGGCGCGGAACAGACGCTGGTCCTGGTGCCGGCCTCAGCGGCCGCGGCCGTGGTCTCCATCACCGTCATGGCCTCAACGCTAGAACCTTGGAGCGCACTCCAAGCAAGGGAATTTGGTGAGAAATCCCTGCGACCCACCACGGCGGCGGCCGCTACCGTGCGGCGCATGAGTGTCGTACGCCGTGCCACGCCCCAAGACGCCGAGGAACTGCTCCGGTTGCGCCAGGTGATGATCGACTCGGTCTTCACGACGGACTCGTCCTCGAACGCGTCCACCGACTGGCACGCCGAGTCCCTGCCGACCGTACGCCGCCGACTCGCCGATTCCGACGGGGGCTTCGCCGCCTTCGTGATCGACCACCCGTCGCGTCCCGGCGCGCTCGCGGCGCTGGTGGCCGGGACCATCGAGTACCGGATCGGGCGGGCCGGGAACCCCCACGGGTCCGTCGGGTACGTGTTCAGCGTCGCCACCGACCCGGACGTGCGGCGCCGCGGTTACGCCCGCGCCTGTATGCGCACGCTCCTGGACTGGTTCCGGGAGAAGGGCGTCCCGCACGTCGACCTCAACGCCTCCGTCGAGGCCGAGCCGCTGTACGCGTCCCTGGGCTTCGTCCGCAAGCCGGACCCCTCGATGCGGCTGAAGCTCTGAGCCGCATAGGCTCGTATGCATGTCCTTGCCCTTCCAGAGCCTGGTGCTGATCGAGAACTGGCCCGTCCCCCACGCGGCCGCGGCCGTCGTGCGCGCGGACGGCACGCTGCTCGGGGCGCACGGGCCCACCGGGCAGCGGTTCGCGCTCGCCTCGGTCACCAAGCCGCTCGCGGCGTACGCGGTGCTGGTCGCGTACGAGGAGGGCGCGATCGAGCTCGACGAACCGGCCGGGCCCGAGGGCTCGACCGTCCGGCATCTCCTCGCGCACACCAGCGGGCTCGCCTTCGACGAGCACCGGGTGACGGCGGCGCCCGGGCTGCGGCGGCTGTACTCCAACGCCGGGTTCGAGCAGCTCGGGGACCATGTGGCGAAGGCGACGGAGATTCCGTTCGCGGAGTATCTGCGGCAGGCGGTGCTCGAACCGCTCGGGATGACGGCGACGACGCTGGACGGGTCCCCCGCCAAGGACGGTGTCTCGACCGTCGACGACCTGGTCCGCTTCGCGGCCGAGGTGCAGGCGCCGCGGCTGCTCGATCCGCGGACGGTTGCCGAGGCGATGACGGTGCAGTACCCGGGGACGAAGGGCGTCCTGCCCGGGTACGGGCACCAGAACCCCAACGACTGGGGGCTCGGTTTCGAGATCCGTGACGCCAAGTCGCCTCACTGGACGGGGGGTTCGTCCTCGCCGCGGACGTTCGGGCACTTCGGGCAGTCCGGTACGTTCCTGTGGATCGACCCGGTCGCGGGCGCGGCCTGCGTGGCCCTGACGGACCGGGCGTTCGGGCCGTGGGCGGTCGAGGCGTGGCCGCCGTTCACGGACGCGGTGCTCTCCGAGATCCGCGCCTGAGTCCGGCCTCAGGGTTTCCTCGCCCCCGCCGCCCCTACCCGTCCCATCCCTGGGGGCTGCGCCCCCAGACCCCCCTTATCGGCCTTGCGGCCTCGTCCTCAAACGCCGGACGGGCTGATCAATGCCGGCCCGGGCTCGAAAATCCAGCCCCGCCGCCCCTACCCGGACATCTCCCACAGCAGCAGCTCCGCCGGAGAGTGAGCCACCGCCTCCAAGTCCCTCGCGTCCGTGATCCGTGCGGCGTCACCGGGGCCCAGACGCACACCGTCCAACCACACTTCTCCGCGCACGACATGGACGTACACGAACGAACCGTCCGGCACAGCCGTCCGCTCCCCCGCCCCCAACCGCCGCACATGCAGCATCGCCCCCGCCTCCGGCACCGCGTACGGCGTGGAGTCGGCGATGCCATGGACGATCTCGTACGCGGGATCGCCCCCCGGCTCCAGCGGCGCCAGCCACATCTGGACGAAGACCAGCGGCTCGGCGGCGTCGTTGCGTTCGACGTGGCGGACGCCGCCCGCCGAGCTGAGGCGCTGCACGTCCCCGGGCCGGACCACCGACTCGTGGCCCGCCGAGTCGCGATGCGTCAGCTCGCCCGAGACGACCCAGGTCACGATCTCGGTGTGGCTGTGCGGATGCTCGTCGAAGCCGGCGCCGGGCGCGAGCCGCTCCTCGTTGCAGGCGATGACCGCGCCGAAACGGAGGTTGTCCGGGTCGTAGTGGGGCCCGAAGGAGAAGGCATGCAGGGACTCGATCCCGGCCGCCCGGTCGCCTCCGCGGTAGCGCGCGTCGGCGCGCCGTACGTCCATCACAGAGCCCACGGTAGACCCGCCGCCGCACACGCCCGTCCGGATAAGGCAGTCTTGTCCCGTGCCCGAACCCGAAGCCAGCAACGCCGAACGCCCAGCGCATAGCGTCCACGCACACTCCGCGACCCTGAAACGGCTGGAGAAGTCCTCCGGAAGTCTCGCCGCGCAGGCCATCGCGCGCATGGACGAGACGCTGCCGTGGTACCGGGCGATGCCCCCGGAGAACCGGTCCTGGATCGGTCTGGTCGCCCAGGCCGGTATCGCCGCTTTCACCGAGTG
Organism: Streptomyces montanus; assembly: GCF_005786655.1. NCBI lineage: Bacteria > Bacillati > Actinomycetota > Actinomycetes > Kitasatosporales > Streptomycetaceae > Streptomyces > Streptomyces montanus. The sequence goes on along the minus strand of NZ_VBZC01000004.1, from coordinate 12,484 downwards.
GTTCCGGCATCCCGACGCGCCTCAGGCCATCTCCACCGACGTCTTCGGCACCGCTCCCCGCGAGCTGACCAGGGCGATCACCCTGCGCCAGACCGTGGAGATGGTACGGACGACCATCGAGGTGATGGAGAGCGCGATCGACGAGGTCGCGGCTCCCGGTGACGAATCGGTACTCCGCGAGGCACTGCTCGTCTACGCCCGCGAGATCGCCTTCGCCACCGCCCAGGTGTACGCGCAGGCCGCCGAGGCACGCGGCGCCTGGGACGCCCGGCTGGAGTCCCTGGTCGTCAATGCCGTTCTGTCCGGTGAGGCCGACGAGGGGGCCGTGTCGCGTGCCGCCGCCCTTGGCTGGAATTCGCCGGAACATGTGTGCGTGGTGCTGGGCACGGCTCCCGACGGTGACAGTGAGCTGACGGTCGAGGCCATCCGCCGGGCCGCCCGACACGCCAAGCTCCAGGTGCTGACCGGTGTGCTCGGCGACCGGCTCGTCGTCATCGCCGGTGGCAGTGACAATCCGCTGGCGGTCGCCAAGTCGCTGATCGGGCCGTACGCCGCCGGGCCCGTCGTCGCCGGGCCGGTGGTGCCCGACCTGCTGGCGGCGACCCGGTCCGCGCAGGCCGCGGCCGCCGGGCTGAAGGCGTGTTTCGCCTGGCAGGACGCCCCGCGGCCGGTGCTGGCGGACGATCTGCTGCCGGAGCGCGCGATCGCCGGCGACCCCTCGGCGCGCGAGCAGTTGGTGGAGGAGATCTACAGACCGCTGGAGGAAGCCGGGTCCGCGCTCCTGGAGACCCTGAGCGTCTATCTGGAACAGGCGAGCAGTCTCGAAGGCGCCGCCAGGATGCTCTTCGTTCACCCCAACACCGTGCGCTACCGGCTTCGACGTGTGACTGACGTCACCGGCTGGTCGCCATCCGATGTACGCTCCGCCTTCACGCTGCGAATCGCGCTGATCCTGGGGCGTCTGGCCGATGGAGATCCTCAACTCTAGGTTTTTGTCGGGGCCCTACAATTCCCCTTCCTGTTCTTCGTCCTTGTCCCCACGGGCGGCCGAAGCCGTCCACAAGAGAGAGTGTGAGAGTGCTCGTACTCGTCGCTCCCGGCCAGGGCGCCCAGACGCCCGGCTTCCTGACCCCTTGGCTTGAACTCCCCGGTGCCGCCGACCGCCTTGCCGCGTGGTCGGACGCCATCGGACTCGACCTGGCCCACTACGGCACGCAGGCCGACGCGGACGAGATCCGTGACACGGCGGTGGCGCAGCCGCTGCTCGTCGCGGCCGGAATCCTGTCCGCGTCCGCCCTGGGCGAGGTGGCACCGGGTGCCGTCGCGGGCCACAGCGTCGGCGAGATCACCGCCGCCGCCTTCGCGGGCGTCCTCGACGACACGGCCGCCCTGACTCTGGTCCGCAAGCGGGGCCTGGCCATGGCCGACGCCGCCGCGATCACGCAGACCGGCATGTCGGCGCTGCTCGGCGGCGAGCCGGAGACGGTCGTGCCGCACCTGGAGAAGCTGGAGCTGACTCCGGCGAACGTGAACGGGGCGGGCCAGATCGTGGCCGCCGGCACCATGGAGCAACTGGCCGCGCTGGAGGCGGAGAAGCCCGACGGCGTACGACGTGTCGTGGCCCTGAAGGTCGCCGGCGCTTTCCACACGCACCACATGGCTCCCGCGGTCGACACCCTCCGGTCGGCCGCCGCCGAGCTGACGCCGGCCGACCCCCGCGTCACGTATGTCTCGAACAAGGACGGCCAGGCCGTCGCGACCGGCGCCGAGGTGCTGTCGCGGCTGGTCGGGCAGGTCGCCAACCCGGTCCGCTGGGACCTGTGCATGCAGACCTTCAAGGAACTGGGCGTGACCGCGCTCATCGAGGTGTGCCCCGGCGGCACGCTGACCGGTCTCGCCAAGCGCGCGCTACCCGGCGTCAAGACGCTGGCGCTCAAGACCCCTGACGATCTCGACGCTGCCCGCGAGCTCATCGCCGAGGCGTCGACACCTGCCGCTGACGCGGCGGGCGCCTGACAAGGAGCGCGAGAGCATGTCGAAGATCAGGCCCAGCAAGGGCGCCCCGTACGCACGGATCCTGGGCGTGGGCGGCTACCGCCCCACCCGGGTCGTGCCGAACGAGGTGATCCTCGAGACGATCGACTCGTCCGACGAGTGGATCCGCTCGCGCTCCGGCATCGAGACCCGGCACTGGGCCTCCGACGAGGAGACGGTCGCCGCGATGTCGATCGAGGCTTCCGGCAAGGCGATCGCCGACGCCGGGATCACGGCCGAGCAGATCGGTGCCGTGGTCGTCTCCACCGTCTCGCACTTCAGCCAGACTCCGGCCGTGGCCACCGAGATCGCCGACAAGCTCGGCACCGACAAGGCCGCCGCCTTCGACATCTCGGCGGGCTGCGCGGGCTTCGGCTACGGCCTCACACTCGCCAAGGGCATGGTCGTCGAGGGCTCGGCGGAGTACGTACTCGTCATCGGCGTCGAGCGCCTGTCCGACCTGACCGACCTGGAGGACCGCGCGACGGCCTTCCTGTTCGGCGACGGCGCGGGCGCGGTCGTCGTGGGCCCCTCCCCGGAGCCGCACATCGGCCCGACCGTCTGGGGTTCCGAGGGCGACAAGGCCGGCACGATCAAGCAGACCGTGCCGTGGGACCGTTTCCGGATCGGCGACGTGTCCCAACTGCCCCTCGACTCCAAGGGCGAGATCAAGTTCCCTGCGATCACGCAGGAGGGCCAGGCGGTGTTCCGCTGGGCCGTGTTCGAGATGGCGAAGGTCGCCCAGCAGGCGCTGGACGCGGCCGGAGTCACCGCGGACGACCTGGACGTCTTCATTCCCCACCAGGCCAACGAGCGGATCATCGACTCGATGGTGAAGACGCTGAAACTGCCGGAGCACGTCACGGTCGCCCGCGATGTGCGCACCACCGGCAACACCTCGGCCGCCTCGATCCCGCTCGCGATGGAGCGGCTCCTGGCGACCGGCGAGGCGAAGAGCGGCGACACCGCGCTCGTCATCGGCTTCGGGGCGGGTCTCGTGTACGCCGCGACGGTCGTTACCCTCCCCTAGGCACTCCGTGCCGGATCTTCGGGTCCGGTGCGGGCCCTGCAACACCTGCCGCTGACGCGGCGGGCGCCACACCCTCTGGATATCTACAAAGGAGCGCCTCACATGGCCGCCACGCAGGAAGAGATCGTCGCCGGACTCGCCGACATCGTGAACGAGATCGCCGGGATCCCCACCGAGGACGTCCAGCTGGACAAGTCCTTCACCGACGACCTGGACGTCGACTCGCTGTCCATGGTCGAGGTCGTCGTCGCCGCCGAAGAGCGCTTCGACGTGAAGATCCCGGACGACGACGTCAAGAACCTCAAGACCGTCGGCGACGCGACCGAATACATCCTCAAGCACCAGGGCTGAGCACCCCTCCGCCCGGGCGCTGCAGTCCCCGCCACCCGGCGGTGGCGCCGTTGTCCCCGCCTCCGCGGGGGTTGTCCTCCTCGTATCCGTTGGAGAAAGAATTCCCGTGAACTCGACCAATCGCACCGTGGTCGTCACCGGTATCGGCGCAACCACACCGCTGGGTGGCGACGCGGCCTCGACCTGGGAGGGCCTGATCGCCGGACGTTCCGGTGTCCGCCCTCTGGAGCAGGATTGGGCCGCCGAGCAGGCGGTCCGTATCGCGGCGCAGATCGCCGTGGAGCCGGGTGAGGTCATCCCTCGCCCGCAGGCCCGCCGCCTGGACCGCTCGGCGCAGTTCGCGCTGATCGCGGCCAAGGAGGCCTGGGCGGACGCCGGTTACACCGACAAGGCGGGCGAGGGCGCGGACGTCGACCCGGGTCGGCTGGGCGCGGTCATCGCCTCCGGCATCGGCGGCGTCACCACCCTGCTCGACCAGTACGACGTGCTCAAGGAGAAGGGCGTACGCCGGGTCTCCCCGCACACCGTGCCGATGCTGATGCCGAACGGCCCGTCCGCCAACGTGGGTTTGGCGGTGGGCGCCCGCGCGGGCGTGCACACCCCGGTCTCCGCCTGCGCGTCGGGCGCCGAGGCCATCGGCTACGCGATCGAGATGATCCGCACGGGCCGCGCCGACGTCGTCGTCGCCGGTGGCACGGAAGCGGCCATCCACCCGCTGCCGATCGCCGCGTTCGGCAACATGATGGCGATGTCCAAGAACAACGACGACCCGCAGGGTGCCTCGCGTCCCTACGACACCGGGCGCGACGGCTTCGTCCTCGGTGAGGGCGCCGGCGTCATCGTCCTGGAGTCGGCCGAGCACGCCGCCCGGCGCGGTGCCCGCGTCTACGCGGAGGCGGTCGGCCAGGGCATCTCCGCCGACAGCCACGACATCGTGCAGCCGGAGCCCGAGGGACAGGGCATCTCGCACGCGCTGCAGAACCTGCTCGACAACACCGATCTGGACCCGGCCGAGATCGTGCACGTCAACGCGCACGCCACCTCGACCCCGGCCGGCGACATCGCCGAACTGAAGGCGCTGCGCAAGGTCTTCGGCGACGACACCGACCACTTCGCGGTCTCCGGCACCAAGTCGATGACCGGTCACCTCCTCGGTGGCGCGGGCGGCGTGGAGTCGGTCGCGACGGTGCTCGCCCTGTACCACCGGGTGGCTCCGCCGACCATCAACGTCGAGAACCTGGACCCGGAGGCCGAGGCCAACGCCGACGTCGTCCGCGGCGAGGCGCGCAAGCTTCCCGTCGAGGGCCGTATCGCCGCGCTGAACGACTCGTTCGGCTTCGGCGGGCACAACGTGGTACTGGCGTTCCGTACTGTTTGATGCGCCTGAACCGGCGTCTACGACGACGGCACACCGCCTACGACGAAGGCCCACCCGATACACCGGGTGGGCCTTCGTCGTTGCGTGGGCGGCTTCAGACGACCTGGTGGAGCCAGCGCACCGGAGCACCCTCGCCCGCGTACCGGAAGGGCTCCAGCTCGTCGTCCCAGGGCTTGCCCAGCAGCTTGGTGAGTTCGGACTCCAGGTCCGTCTCGCCGCTCTGGGAGCGGGCGAGGGCGGCGCGCAGCCGGTCCTCGGGGATGAGGATGTCGCCGTGGATGCCCGTCACGGCGTGGAAGATGCCCAGGTCAGGGGTGCAGCTGTAGCGCTCGCCCTCGGCCGCGGCGCACGGCTCGGCGGTGACCTCGAAGCGCAGCATCTGCCAGCCGCGCAGCGCGGAGGCGAGCTTGGAGGCGGTGCCGGCCTCGCCCTGCCAGGAGAACTCGGACCGCCATGTGCCCGGAGAGGCGGGCTGCCGGATCCAGTCGAGGTTGACGCGTGTGCCGAGCACACCCGCGATGGCCCATTCGACGTGCGGGCACAGCGCGCGCGGCGCGGAGTGCAGGTAGAGAACTCCACGTGTCGTCACTGGGACCTCCGGGCAAGGGGGACATCTTGTAACTTAGCGGAACGTCTGTGGCAGGGCGGCCACGGGGCGAGGCTACCGTGCGACGGCGCAAGGAGTGTGACGTACCGTCGGTCCAAGCGCCGGGAAACCCGGAGGTTTCACCCGGCGGGACGCGTGCCGGGCACCCAGCCGGGCGCTCGGGAGTTGTCCTGGCGGACAAACACAGCCATCCAGGGGGACGCCACGGCGGGTGCCTGCCGTTGCACGACGAGCGAGGGGATCTTGGGGATGTGGAAGCGCGGCCACCGTTCACGCACCGTCGTCGCGACCGCGGCGGCGGTGCTGCTGGGTGTCGCCGGGTGGGCCGCGTGCGACGCGAGCGGCGGCAACGCCCCAGGCCCGCAGGGCAGCTCCACATCGTCGAAACCGTCCCCGAAGCCCACTCCCACCTGGGACCGCAGCCCTCGCTCGCTGGCGGCGGTCGGTGACTCCATCACGCGTGGCTTCGACGCGTGTTCGGTCCTGGCCGACTGCCCCGAGTCGTCCTGGGCGACCGGCAGTGACGCGCAGGTCAACAGCCTCGCGGTGCGGCTGCTCGGAAAGACCGGGGCGGCCCGGCGCAGTTGGAACTACGCGGTGTCCGGCTCCCGGATGGCCGACCTGCCCGGCCAGATGGCACAGGCGGCGACGCGGAAGCCGGAGCTGGTCACGGTGATGGCCGGCGCCAATGACGCCTGCCGTGCGTCGGTGTCCGCGATGACATCGGTGTCGGACTTCCGCGCCCAGTTCGAGGACGCGATGACCACGCTGCGCGAGGCGCTGCCCAAGACACAGGTGTATGTGTCGAGCGTGCCCGACCTGAAGCGGCTGTGGTCCGAGGGGCGGACCAACGAGCTCGGCAAGCAGATCTGGAAGCTGGGCATCTGTCCGTCGATGCTGGGCGACGCGGACGCCCTGGACTCGGCGGCGAAGCTACGGCGCGACACGGTGCAGGACCGCGTGGAGGCGTACAACGAGGTGCTGGAAGAGGTGTGCGAGAAGGACCTGCGTTGCCGCTTCGACGGCGGGGCGGTCTTCGACTTCCGCTTCGGCACCGCGCAGTTGAGCCACTGGGACTGGTTCCACCCGAGCAAGAACGGACAGGCACGGCTCGCGGAGATGGCGTACCGCGCGGTCACGGCGACAAAGCCGTCCGACTGACGAGTCGTTCCGCCCCCGCCGCCCCTGGGTGGCTCGGCCGCGCCCCTAAAGGGGCGCGGGGAACTGCGCGACCAGCCACGCCCAACCCGCACCCGAGACCCCCCCCCGGGTCGAAGGGGCGGAGCCCCTTGGGATGGGACGGGTAGGGGCGGCGGGGGCGGAAAAAGCCGCGAGTGTCCCGGCGCCCGGTCAGACGGTGATCGTCGCCGTGACGCGGCGGTCCGCGATCGAGCAGCCGGCCTGCACCTCGTACGCACCCTTCACGAACGCCCACGCGTTCGAGGTCTCGTCCCAGATCTCGAAGGCGCGGCGCGGGAGTTCGACCGTGACCTCGGCGCTCTCGCCGGGGCCGGCCTCGACACCGGCGAAACCGGCGAGCCGACGGGCAGGCCGCTCGGCGTCGGCGTCCGTCGGCGCGAGGTAGACCTGGACGACCTCGCGGCCCGCACGCGCACCGGAGTTGGTGACGCGGACGGTGACCGTGGTGCCCTCGACCTCGATCGAGTCGTACGTCCAGTCCGTGTAGCCGAGTCCGTGCCCGAAGGCGTACGAGGGCGTCCTGCCCTCCTTCTCCCAGGCGCTGTAGCCGATGAACACGCCCTCGCCGTAGTCGAGACGGCCGTCGGCCGGGGTGACCTGAGTGACCGGGGCCTCCTCGAACGTGCCCCAGGTGGTGGGCAGCCGGCCGCCCGGCTCGTGCGCGCCGGTGAGCACATCGGCGAGGGCGTCGCCGCCTTCCTGGCCGGGGAACCAGCCGAGCAGCACGGCGGCGACCTCGTCGCGCCAAGGGAGTTCCACCGGGGAGCCGGAGTTCACGACCACGACGGTGTTCGGGTTGGCGGCGGCGACCGCGCGGACCAGGTCGTCCTGGCGGCCGGGGAGCCGGAGGTCCGACCGGTCGAAGCCCTCGGACTCGACGCGCTCGGTGGTGGCGACCACGACGACCGCGGTGTCGGCGGCGCGGGCGGTCTCGACGGCCTCGGCGATCAGCTCGTCGGGGTCGCGCTGCGGTTCCTGGTGGGCGAGCGTGAAGCCGATGACCGGCATGGGGATGTTCTCGGGGAGGGAGACGACGTGAGTGAGGGAGACGTCGACCGGCTCGCCCGCGAGCAGTTCGACCTGGGCGTGGGGCGTGGGAGCCCGGAAGAGCCCCTCGAAGCGGTCGTCGGTCTCGGGGCGCTGGACGTCGTCGAAGTACGTCGTGCCGCCGATCGTGAGCGCGAACGCGCCCAGGCCCTTGATGCCGAAGGTGTGAGGGCCGCTCACGCGCGGGGTGTAGGTGCCGGTCAGCTCGACCGTGTGCAGGGTGGCATGGGTGACGCCCTCGGGCAGGTCGTCGCCCATCCACTGGATGTGGCCGCCTGGAGCGGAGCCGGTGCCGATGACGTCGCCGTCCGCGTTCCGGCAGACGGCGCGCAGCTCGAACCCCTTGTCGGCGACGGCGAGTTCCTCGTTCGGGTCGGCGCCGAGCGCGTAGGTCAGGGTGCCTTCGGGCAGGGCGGCGGTGAGTCCGTCGAGCGGTGAGACGATCCGGGCGGGGAAGACGATGGCGGAGCCGCCGCCGAGGACGCGGGCGTCGCGGGCCGCGGCGCCGATGAGGGCCACCTTGTGCCCGGCGGGCAGCGGGAGGGCGCCTTCGTTGCGGACGAGGACGAAGGAGCGGCGGGCGATCTCCCGGGCCAGCGCCTCGCCGTCGATGTTCCCGGGCAGTTCGGTCACGACCGGTTCGGCGCCCTCCAGGATCCCGACGCGGGCGGCGAGGCGCAGCACGTTCCGTACCGCCGCGTCGACCTTCGCCTCCTCGACCTGGCCGTCCCGTACGGCCCTCGCGAGCGCGTCGCCGTACACGGTCCGCGGGCCGGGCATCGCGATGTCCAGGCCGCCCTCGACGGCGCCGGTGGTCGACCGGGCGGCCGTCCAGTCGGAGACGTTGATGCCGTCGAAGCCCCATTCGCCGCGCAGCACTTCGTTGACGAGGTGGTGGTGCTCGGTCATCGTCGTGCCGTTGACCGAGTTGTAGGCGGTCATGATGCCCCAGGGGTGGGCGCCGGCGACGATGGTCTCGAAGGGGGCCAGGTAGAGCTCGCGCAGGGCGCGTTCGGAGACCACGTTGTTCACCGTGAAGCGTTCGGTCTCGGCGTCGTTCGCCACGAAGTGCTTGACCGTGGTGCCGACGCCGCCTTCCTGTACGCCGCTGACGTACTCGGAACCGATCCGCCCGGTCAGATACGGGTCCTCGCTGTACGCCTCGAAGTGGCGCCCGCCGAGCGGGGAGCGGTGGAGGTTGACGGTGGGCGCGAGGAGGACGTGGACGCCCTTGCGGCGGGCCTCCTGCGCGAGGAGTGTGCCGGCGCGGCGGGCCAGGGCCGGGTCCCAGGTGGCGGCGAGCGCGGTCGGGGACGGCAGTGCGATGGACGGGTCGTCGGCGGTCCAGCGCACGCCCCGTACACCGATCGGGCCGTCGGACATGACCAGGGACTTCAGTCCGATCTCGGGCAGTGCGGGCAGGGACCACATGTTCTGTCCCGCGAGCAGCCGCGCTTTGGCGTCCAGGTCGAGTGCGCCGAGCGCGGCCTCGACCACCGCTTCGCGCGCCTGGTCGGCCGGGGTGAGGGGGGTTCCCCCTGCGCGAGCAGAGCTTCCTGCCATCGCGGTGCCTCCTCGTTGAAGTCCGTTGCGTCCCGCCATCCTGCATCGCTCACCAGTAGATCGGTAGGTTTGGTTATATTTCCGTGACGTACGGTCCTCTGGCCGTCGCACGCATGTCGTACGGTGACGTCATGACGACCAGGGCGATCAGAAGCGCGGAGCGGCGTGCGGAGATTCTCCGGGCGGCCCTTGAGGTGATCGCCGAGCGCGGCTACCGGGGGGCGAGCCTGGCCGCGGTCGCGGAGCGGGTGGGGCTCACCCAGCAGGGGCTGCTGCACTACTTCCCCACCAAGGAGGCGCTGCTCGTCGCCGTGCTGGCCGAGCGCGACAAGTGGGACGCGATGCCGGACTCCCAATGGCGGCTCGATCTGCTCGCCTCGCTCACCGAGTACAACGCGATGCGACCCGGCATCGTGCAGACCTTCTCGGCGCTGCTCGGCGAGAGCGTCACGGAGGAACATCCGGCGCGCGAGTTCTTCACCCAGCGGTACGAGGCCGTGCGCGCGACCATGGCGCAGGTGCTGCGCGCCGAGTACGGGGAACGGCTGCCGAGCGGGCTCACGCCGGAACGGGCCGCTCCCCTGCTCGTCGCGGTGATGGACGGGCTGCAGTACCAGTGGCTGCTGGCGCCGGAGGACGTGGACATGCCCGGGGCGTTCCGGGACTTCCTCACGCTGCTCGGCGAAGCACCTGGCGTCAGCGAGGACTGACCGCGGCGACGACCTCGACCTCGATCTGCGCCTCCGGCTTGAACAGGCGCGGCACCTCCAAGGTCATGCTACGAACTTCACCACCTCCTGATCCCGGCGCTCGCCGCCGAGTCCGTACGCCCCGACATCACTGAGCCACTGCCGCCACATGATCGCCGGGGGCACGTACCTGACGTCCCGTGACGTTCGATGGCGTCCCATGGCGTACGTCCCTCCCGTCACGCGATACTTCGGCCACACCAGCGTTCCCAGCGTGACGGAAGGACCTGAACTCCCTTGACACACCTACGTGTTCGGATCGGAACCCTCGGGCTGGCGGCTCTGCTGGCAGGCCTCGCCGCGCCGCCCGCCATGGCGGCCGGGTCGCCCTCGGCCGCGCTCACCGTGGAGGAAGAGCGCCTCGACAAGGCGGCCCCCCAGGAGATCCTCCGCCGCTCCGGATTCGACAGGGTGGCGCCGGAGTTCACGCGGGCACTGAGCGAGGCACGCTCGTACGCGCAGGCCGAGCAGGTGGTCGTGCGGCACGGCGCGCGGCTGTGGCGGCACGCGGTCGACCGCGCCCAGGGCCGGGGCCCGGCAGGTGGCGACCTCGCCAGGGACGACGATCGTCCGCTGTACTGGTCGCGGCTCGGTATGACCCGTGCGGTGCGCCAGTGGGAGCCGGAGTTCGGCCTGACACAGGCCCGACGCACCAAGCTGCTCGCCTCACTGGAGCGGACCTCGCGGGGCCAGGACGGCATTCGCTACCCGCACGGCAAAGGCGTCAAGCGGATCCTCGTCACCGGCTTCGACCCGTTCACGCTTGACCGCGACATCCGAATATCCAACCCCTCCGGTGCCACGGCGCTCGCTCTCGACGGCACCGTCATCGAGACGGCGGATGGCCCCGCGCGCATCGAGACGGCCGTGTTCCCGGTGCGGTGGCAGGACTTCGCGGACGGCACGGTGGAGCGCACGCTGCGACCGCACCTGCCCCGCGTGGATCTGTTCACGACGGTCAGCCAGGGACGGGTGGGCCGCTTCGACGTCGAGCGCACCAACGGTGCGTGGCGGGGCGGCTTCCCGGACAACGAGAACCTCTCCGTCACCGGGACCATCCCGGTGACCGAGCCGGGCTCGCAGCCGCAGTGGACGTCGACGACGTTGCCGTACAAGGAGATCGTGGCCGCGAGTACGGGGCGCTTCCCGGTGTACGACAACACGGAGGTGACCGAGATCCCCGCGGGCGGCACCGAGCCCGTGACACGGCCCGACGGCCCGACTCCGGGCTCGACGGCACGGGCCGGAGGCGGCGGGAACTACCTCTCCAACGAGATCGCGTACCGTGCGACGCTGCTGCGTGACCGGCTCGGCCTGCGCGGATCGCTGCCCGGCGGGCATGTGCACACGCCGGTGCTCCAGTTCGGCACGGGGAACACGGACCCGGCGACGGGTACGGTCACGGACGCGCAGTTCGTCCAGAACCGGCTGGACATCATCGCGCAGGTGCGCTCGATCCTGACGGTGGCCGCGGGCGCGTCCTCGAAGGTCACCGAGTGACGCTGTCGTCCTGGACCTGACCCTCGTCCTCAGCCTCTCCGGTCTGCTCGCCCAGCAGGTCGCGGGCCATCAGCGTGGCACCCGCGACCGCGCCGGGCATCAGGAAGACGGCGACGAACGGGACGAGGAAGGCGACACCCAGGGGTGTGCCGAAGCCCCAGATCAGGGTCTTGCGGGAGCGCAGCAGGGTGAGGCGTTCGCGGAGTTCGACACGGCGGCGCTGCATCGCGACGGCCGTCAGCTCCTCGGTGAGGAAGAACCCGGTGACGAGGAAGCCGATCACCGGGACGACGGTCTGGCCGACGAACGGGATGAACCCGAGTCCGAAGAGCAGCACGCCCCACACCGCGGCCCTGACGACGATCCGGAGGCTGTCCCTCGCGGAGATCAGCAGTTCCCGCCACAGGGGCAGTCCCGACTCGGGCGCCGTCCCGTCCGGGGAGACGTCCCGGTCGACCTTCTCGGAGAGGTTCTCGTAGAAGGGCTGGCCGATGAGGAGGGTCACGGCGGTGAAGGTGACCACGGCGAGGAGCAGGGCGAGGGCGAAGAGGACGACCGTCAGGAACCCGCGGAAGAGGCCGAGCCAGGGGTCGTCCCAGCTGTCGGCGAACGGCGTGGCCCAGGTGACGAAGTCCGCGCCCCACAGGGCCAGGGCGGTCAGTGCGGCGGCATACAACACGAGGGTGATCAGTCCGGGAATCAGCCCGACCCCGAACTGCTTCCCGTGCCGGGCCACCCACCGCTGCCCCTGCACCAAGTAGCCGAACCCCAAGCCAAGATCACCCATGGGTGCAGCTTATCGGTGGGCGGTTTCTCTTTCCCCAACCCCACCCCTTCCCGAAACGGGGGCTCCGCCCCCCAAGCCCCCCGGGTCGTACGTTGGCTGCGGGTCGTTGGTGGCTGGTCGCGCAGTTCCCCGCGCCCCTGAAAAGAAGGGGGCACCCACGCTTTTAGGGGCGCGGGGAACTGCGCAACCGGCCACAACCGGCCCGCAGCCGAGATACGACGTCCGGGGTCTGGGGCGA